>NZ_JAZZJS010000042.1:0-34978 GCF_056180635.1 Denitrobacterium sp.
GGCAGTCGAGCGCCGTGCGGACGTTGGGGTCGTCCTGGCTTCCGACGAAATCCACGAAGAACATGTAATCGCCCAGGCCCTGCTTGGTGGGGCGCGACTGGATCATCGAGAGGTCGATGCCGGCGTAGGCGAATTCCGACAGAATCATATGCAGCGTGCCGGCCTTGTTCGCGTTCAGGAACAGCGCGAGCGAGGTCTTGTACTTCGTGCCTTCGAACACGGGTTTCGTGCCGCGGCGGCCGATGAGGGCGAAGCACGTCTGGTTCCCGTAATGGTCCTCGATTTCGCGCTCGAGCACCTTCGCGCCGTGCAGTTCGGCCGCGAATTCGTTGCCGATGCCTGCCACTCCGGGCTGCATAGCGGCCTGACGTGCGCTTTCCGCCGTAGACGAGGTGGCGATGGTCTGGCAGTTGGGCAGGTGCGCGTTCAGGTAGCGGCGACACTGCGCCAGGCCCTGCGGATGCGAGTACACGGTCTTGATGTCGCCCATGTTCGTTTCCGGCGAGACGAGCAGGCAATGGTGAATCGACAGCACTTCCTCGCCCAGGATGACGCAGTCGCTGTTGAAGGCGAAGTTGTCGAGTGTGCTGGTAACCGAGCCTTCCAGGGAGTTTTCCGTGGGAACGACGCCATAGTCGCACTTGCCCTGGTCGACATGCTCGAAGACGGTGTTGAAAGAGGGGAGCGCAACGAATTCTGCGTCCACGCCCAATCGCTTGGCGAACGTGTGGGCGGCTTCGTCGGAATAGGTGCCGGCAGGTCCGAGAAACGCAATGGTTACAGTTTGGGACATCGATGTCGCTCCTTTTTAGGTTGCATTATGCTGCATAATACTATATGCGCAGGTGGGTACACATTAGAGAAGGGAATGCACATGGAATTGAAGGGGTCTCAGACCGAAAAGAACCTCCAGGCTGCCTTTGCGGGCGAGTCTCAGGCTCATACCAAGTACCAGTACTACGCGAGCCAGGCCAAGAAGGATGGCTACGTGCAGATTCAGAATATCTTCCTGGAAACCGCCAAGAACGAGAAGGAGCACGCGAAGCTCTGGTTCAAGGCCCTTCACGATGGTGGCGTGCCCGACACGCTCACCAACCTCGAAGACGCCGCTGCGGGCGAGAACTTCGAATGGACCGACATGTACGCGGAATTCGCCAAGACCGCCCGCGAAGAGGGCTTCGAGTCTCTGGCCGAGCTTTTCGACGGCGTCGGTGCCATCGAAAAGGAGCATGAGGAGCGCTATCGCAAGCTCATCGAGCGCATCAACGCCGGCGAGGTCTTCGAGCGCGACGGCCTGTATGCCTGGAAGTGCAACAATTGCGGCCACATCCACATCGGCAAGAACCCGCCCGAGGTGTGCCCCGTCTGCAATCATCCGCAGTCCTACTTCGAGCTCCGTAGCCAGAACTACTAGTATCTAGCTAGGTTTCAGCATCGTTCGCATCGATAGCCGGTTCCGATACGGGGCTGGCTATCGCGTTTTCTGCCGTGATTCCGTTTCGTTATTGCCGGGGTACGCCATCGCATCCGCCTGGGAGGCGTATTCGCGTGGCCTCGACGCACGATTCGTCCTATACTGGTCGGTAATGTTACGTGCATTTCGTTTGTTAACATAGTTATGCCTTTTATTCCTTAATACGCTCATTTGGGGGTTCCAATATCGGGTATACCGCTTATTTGGTGGCAAAATATGCGAGGTTTGTGCAGACGATAAATGTAACAAGGAGGTGTGCACATGGAGAATGAGGCCACATACTCGGAGTTTGAACAGCTGCTCGAGGCGCGCGGGGTTACGCGCCGCAGCTTTATGAAACTTTGTGGTGCAGTGGCGGCTGCTGCGGGCGTTTCATCGCTCACGGTTACGCAGGTCGCTTCGGCTCTCGAACAATCCGTTATTGGCGCGAAGGAAGGTAACCTGTACCCGGTTATCTGGATCGAAGGCGCGTCTTGCACGGGTTGTACTGAGTCTTTCGCTCAGATCGACGAGCCCGATCCCGCGACTGTCGTACTCGAGCTGATTTCGCTTAACTACAGCGAAACGCTTTCGGCTGCTGCTGGCTATTCCATGGAAGAAGCCAAGGAACAGACGATCGAAGCCGGTAACTACATCCTCGTGTACGAAGGCGCTGTTTTGGAAGGCTGGGAAGGTCAGGCGCTTCGCGTTGCCGACAAGCCCGGCACCGAGCATCTCGTCGAGGCCGCAAAGAACGCCAATGCCGTCGTCGCCCTGGGCTCCTGCGCCACCAATGGTGGCTGGATGGCAGCTCATTCTGCGGTTAGCGCAGAAGTCGGCGCCACGGGCGTTCAGAAGTACCTGAAGGAAGTCGGCATCGACACGCCCGTCATCAACGTTCCCGGTTGCCCGCCGAACCCCGAGTGGCTCGTGGCTATCCTGGTCGACGTTGTCCTGCTGAAGGTGCTGCCCGAGCTGAATTCCGAAAACAAGCCCGCGGTCATCTTCAACCAGACCATTCACGATAACTGCCAGCGTCGCGGCCATTTCGAGAACGGTGAATTCGTTTACCAGTTCGGCAGCGAAGAGGAAAAGAAGGGCTACTGCCTGTATGCCGTGGGTTGCCGCGGTCCTCAGACGAAGTCCAACTGCGGCGTTGTCCGCTACAATCGCCGTCGTAGCTGGTGCGTCGAAGCAGGCGCTCCCTGCATCGGCTGCTGCGAAGCCAACCCGAACGATCCCGGCGATAACTGGGTGGAAGTCAACACCCCGTTCTTCAAGCGCCATCGCGACCTGCGCATTGGCGACTGGGTAGTTCAGCCCGAAACCATTGCCGTTGGCCTCACGGCCGTCGTAGCCGCCGCCATCGCCGTTCATGGCTTCGGCATCAAGGCCTCCGGCCGCATGAAGGGCAAGGTCAAGTTCGAGCCCAAGCGTGCAGTCGACGCCAAGCGTCCCGGCACGACCGGCGCCGATTACGACCAGGACAAGACCATCATCAACGCCGATGGCACCACCACCACGCTTTCCGCCGAGGAATTCCAGCAGAAGATGGAAGCCGATTACCAGGCGAAAGTCGAAGAACTCAAGAACAGGAAAGGGGGCAACTAGAATATGGCACGTACAGTAATCGATCCCATTACTCGTATCGAGGGTCACCTGCGCGTGGAAATGGAAGTCGAAGACGGCGTCGTAACCGATGCGTGGGTCTCCGGCGGCTGCTTCCGCGGCATGGAGCTCGTTGTACGCGATCGCGCTCCCGAAGACGCTGCGATGATCGTGCAGCGCATCTGCGGCGTTTGCCCGGTTTCTCATGCCCATGCCTCTACGCTCGCTGCTGAAAAGGCCTACGGCATCACCATTTCCAACAACGCCCGTATCATCCGCAACCTCGTCGAAGGCGCGCAGTTCCTGCACAGCCACATCCTGTGGTTCTACAACCTCGCCGCTCTCGACTACGTCAACCCGCTGCACGCTCTCGAAGCCAACGCGGCCGACGCTTGGGATCTTGCCCAGGCTGCGGGTACGTCCACGAACACCGATTTCAAGGCTCTCCAGGAGCGCCTGACGAAGTTCGCCGAGAACAAGCAGCTGTCCATCTTCAGTGGCAACTGGTTCGACTCCGAGAACGCCCAGGGCTACAAGCTTCCCGCCGAGCTCGACCTCATCTGCACGGCCCACTATCTCGAGGCCCTCACGATGCAGGCCAAGGCTTCTGAAATCGCTGCTCTTCTGGGCGGCAAGATGCCCCACATCATGACCAGCACCCCCGGTGGCACGATGTTCTATCCCACCGAGGAAAAGCTCGACGACCTGTGGGCTCTCGTCAACGAGGTTCACGACTGGATCAGGGCCACGATGATCCCCGACACGCTGGCTATCGCCCCGTACTACGCCGATGCCTTCGGCTACGGCAAGGGCTGCGGCCGCTACGTTGCCTGGGGTGTCTTCGAGGACGCCAGCTTCGACATGAACAAGCGCTACCTGCCCGCCGGCGTGCTGGGCGATGGCCTGAAGCTGTCCGACGTCGACGAGTCCAAGATCTCCGAGTACATCGGCCACTCCTGGTACAAGGGCGATTCCGACCTCAACCCGCTCGAGGGCGTTACGGAACCGCTGTTCACCGAGTACAACACCGACGACCGCTACACCTGGTGCAAGGCTCCGTCCTACGACGGTCAGTGCATGGAAGCCGGTCCGTTCTCTCGTCTGCTCGTTGCCTATAAGCGCAACGTTCCCTTCGTGGTTGAGCAGATCGACGGCCTGCTCGAGACGCTCGGCGTTCCGGGTCAGCTGGAAATCCTCCAGTCCACGCTCGGCCGTACCGCGTCCCGCCAGATTGAGGCCCTCTACATCGCCGGTCTCATGAAGGACTGGGTACAGGAGCTCATCGAAGCCATCAAGGGCGGCGACTCCGAGTACTTCCGCACCCCTGCCACCACCACGGGCCAGGGTACTGGTTTCTGGGAGGCTCCGCGTGGCGCTCTGTACCACACGGAAAAGGTCTCGAACGGCAAGATCACCGATTACCAGATCATTATTCCCACTACCTGGAACATCGCTCCGCACAATGCAGATGGCGTTCCCGGCCCCATGGAGCAGGCCTGCATCGGCGTGCCCGTTGGCGACATGGAAAAGCCCATCAACGTTCTGCGTACCGTTCACAGCTTCGACCCCTGCACCGCTTGCGCCGTGCATATCACCGAGCCCAAGACGGGCAAGAGCTTCAAGACGGTCACGAGCCCTTGGGGGGTGAAGTAAGATGGCAGAACTCGCACACTACAAGGACGCCCATCCGCTTCCGTTCGTTATCACGCACTACGTGAACCTGATCTGCATGATCCTGCTCATCATCAGCGGTTTCATCATTCACTTCCCGTACCTGCCCGCCATCATGGGCATCTGCCGTGGCGTTCACATCTTCTGCGGCATCGTGCTGGTGCTGAACTGCCTCGTTCGCGTCATCCTCGCGTTCGTGCTCGATTCCGCTCCCGTTGGCGGCACGCGTCAGAAGGTCAAGGACATCAAGTCCTTCCTGCCGCAGGCCGATAACAAGGGTCAGCTCATCCCGTGGCTGAAGTTCTATCTGTTCATCCAGAAGGACCATCCGTTCTCGGGTAAGTTCAACCCCCTGCAGAAGATGGCATACGACCTCATTCCGCTGCTCATCCTCTTCATGGGCTACACGGGCTTCTGCCTCTGGTCCACCACGGCCGACCTGCCGATCTTCGCGGCTGGCACGGCTGCCATGGGCGGTCTCATGAGCGTTCGCATCATCCACTACTTCATGATGTTCGTCTTCATCATCTTCATGATCATCCATGTCTACATGGCGGTCATCGAGGGTGGCAAGCCTCTCATGAAGCTCATGTTTGCTCGCAAGGAGCATGGTGGTCTCACCTACGACATCAACACGCATGATATCTCTGGTGAAGATCATTCCATCTAGGTTTCAATCCTAGGGGTATTTCTTGAAGGGGGCCTTCGGGCTCCCTTCTTTTTCGAATGGCGGGGTATGCTGTTCGACGTTGTGGTCACTCTACAAGTTCGGGGTATTCGATGAGTGAATTTGAAGGCCTGTCCGACGAGCAGGTTCAAAACGAGCGCAAGCTCCTCAAGGGCGTTCCCGTCCTCAACCTGGGCGCGTTGTTCCTGCCTCCTATTTGGGGTCCTGCGCATGGCATGTGGTGGACGATCGTGTTCTACCCGATTTGGGCGCTTGCCGACTCGCTGTTCTATTACGCCTACGCTTCCGTAACCGGGGCGGGCGAGCCGAGCCTGCTCGCCGTTGTTGCCGGCATCGTCGTGTTTCTGCTGCTTACGGGCTTTACGTTCCTGTTTGCGCGTTTGGCGCAGCCTGCTGCGTTGCATCGTGCCATCGAGCATAAGGGCATGCGCAAGAGCGAGTACCTGCGTCGTGAGCGCATCTGGGCTGTCGTATCCGTAATCGTGGGATGCGTGCTTCTGGCGCTTGCGACGTACTACAACGTTGTTCTGAAGGCTACGCTCTAAGGTTTTTCTAGCATGAAGATAGCTGTCTTTTTCGTTGGCAATAAGCTCATGCTCGACGATGGCATTGGGCCGGCTGCATTCGACGAGATGCTCGCGTACGAGCTTCCCGCCGATGTCGAGCTGTATGATGTTGGCTGCATGAGCTTGGATTACATTGGCGTCGTGAAATCCCACGACCTTATTATTACCGTGGATGCGGTGGATGGTTCCGGCGCCGAGCCGGGTACGATTTTTCGCTTCGAACCCGATGAGATGGCCACGCGTCCGTTCGGCTCGCAGTCGGTGCATGATCTGAAGCTTTCAGACCTGTTCGAGGCGGCTATGCTGCTGGGCTTCCAGGCGCGTGGCGTGTGCCTGGGCATGCAGGTCGAAAACGCCGACCCTGCCGAGCTTACGGTGGGGCTTACGCCGCGTGTGGCTGAGAAGCTTCCCGACCTGGTAGATTGCGTGCTTGCGGAACTGGTGCGCGAAGGGCAGGCCGTTCGCCATATCCCCACGGGGGAGCTGGTTGCACCAGGCTGGCATCATCCGGCTTCCGCTTAGCAGCTTATCGATTCCCCTAATTCGCCTGGCAGCTGGGGCAGAGGTCCGCAACGGGGCATTCGCCGCATAGCGGATTGCGCGCGCGGCAGTATTCGCGTCCGAAATGCACCCACTGGTGATTGATGAACAGCCAATCGGGCTGTGAGTATACGCGCATGAGCGCTGCCTCGGTTTTCGCGGGGGTGTCTGCCGAAGGCCCTGCGAGCTTCAGGCGATGCGCGATGCGGAAGACGTGGGTGTCTACCGCGATGCCCTGCGGGTTCTTGAACGCCTCGCACATGACCACGTTGGCGGTTTTTCGCCCGACTCCCGGCAGCTTTTGCAACTGATCCATATCGTTGGGGACGATGCCGTCGAAGTCCGTTGCCAGTATGCGTCCGAGCTGTACGAGGTGCTTGGCCTTCGAACGGTAGAACCCTAGCGAGTGGATGATCTCCTCGACGTTTTCTATGGCTGCTGCGCCAAGTTCGGCGGGGGTGGGGTAGTGGGCGAAGAGGTTCGGCGTGACCCTATTCACGGCCGCATCGGTGCATTGCGCGGAAAGAACCACCGCTACAACCAGCTGAAATGGGTTTTCGTAGTCGAGCGAGCATTCGCCCTCGCCGTATTTCTGGTGCATGCGCTCTTCGATGAGCTTCGCTCGTTCCCGTTTGTCGCTCATGCTTTCGCGTGGCATAGTCGCTCCTTTTCGTTTTGTACGGGGTTATTGTACGACGGCTCTATGACGACTTCGGCCTAGGCATTGCCTATTCTTTCCCCACGTTATAATGATGGCTGCCGCATATGCGGCTTTTTCAGGTTTATCGAAAGGCATCATCATGCTCATTGACGCTCTGGTTCACCCGCTCTCGAAGTGCGAGGATATGCAGCAGTTCTGGGGCAAGCTCGATTCGGGCGAAGATGGTGCTTTGGGAATTGCCTCGTCGGCCAGGCCTTTTATGGTTGCTTCTCGCTTTGCGCGCACGCCGCAGCCCACGCTCGTCATCATCGCTGGCGAAGAGGCCGCCGATGATTTCGCGCGTAATTTGGGCGCCTACGTAGGCGAGGAGCGCGTGCTGCGCTTTCGCGAGCGCGACGATTACCCCTTTGGCGAAAAGGGCGCCGATCCGCGCAAGGTCGCGCATCGTATGGAGGCCCTGCATGCTCTGGTAAGCGGGCGCGATTGCATCGTCGTGGCGTCCGCGCGTTCGCTTTTGCGCAAGATGCCCCCTTCGGGCAATGCCTTCTTCGCGCCGCTCGTGTTTGCTGTTGGCAGCGAGGCTTCCGAGTTTCTCCCGGGCGACGATGCGAGCTTCGAAGACGTGCCGCGTGCTCTTGAACAGGCGGGATATGCGAATACGGGCGATTTGGAAGGCCCTGGCACGTATGCTGTGCATGGCGGAACGATCGATGTGTACCCGGGCAACCTGTCGTATCCCGTGCGCATCGACTTCTTTGGCGACGAAATCGACGAGATTCGGCGCATCGTTCCCACAACGGGGCAGACCATCGCCACGTTGAACGAGGTCCGCATCTATCCCATCCGCGAATACGCTCCCAGCAACCGGGCGATTGCGCGTGCGCGCAAGACGCTTTTGAATCCTGCCAAAACGAATCCCGTGTTGCGCGAATTGCTCGACAAGCTCGAGGGCGGCGTAACCGATGCGAAGTCGGCCGCGCTCCTTCCATATCTCTACGAGCGAACTGATACGCTCGGTTCGTTTCTGGGCGAAGCGTGCCTTACGGTGCTCATCGAGCCGCGCTCGCTCATCGATGACGCGCTTCATGCGTACGAGGACATTCAGGCACGCGCGCAGGGCTCTTCGATTCCCGCCGAGGGTCTGTATTGTCCCGCATCCAAGCTCGACTTCGGCTCGAATCAGCGCTGCACGTACCAGTCGATCATGCGTATCGGTCAGGAGCTTGACGCGCAGCTTCCCGTCAAGCGCACCGACGTTGCGGGCAATTCCGAAAAGCTCTTCGGCAAGCTTATGAGCCTGGCGAACGCCGATTTCACGGTCGTGTTCAGCGTGCCGAACTACCGAGCGCGCGAGGATATGAAGCTTGCCCTGGTCGATCGCGGCATTCCCATCGTCGAGGCACTCGATTCCGAAGGCGAAGGGCTTGAGCGCCTCAGGCGTGGCGTGGTTAATGTGGTGGATGTCGACATCCCGCTGGGCCTCATCATTCCCAAGGCCAAGCTCGCACTCGTGAGCATCGCCGATACGCAGGGTGCGGGTTCGCTGCGTACGCATAGGCGCATCGACATCACCGAGGTGACGTTCCCGTTCAAGCCAGGCGACTACGTTGTGCATTCGGCGCATGGCGTTGCCCTGTTCAAAGACCTCGTGCGCCAGGAAGTGGGTGGCGTCCAGCGCGATTACCTGCTTCTGGAATACGCCGAAGACGACAAGCTCTACGTTCCCGTCGAGCAGCTCGACCGCGTGACGCGCTATGTTGGCCCCGAGGGCAGCAGCCCGCGCCTTACGCGCCTGAACACAAGTGACTGGTCGCGAGCGCTGAACCGCGCGCGCAAGGCGAGCAAGAAGCTCGCGTTCGACCTGGTGGATGTGTATACGCGCCGCGCCGCCACGCAGGGCTACCGCTATTCCGCCGATACGCCCTGGATGCGCGAGATGGAAAGCGATTTCCCGTATCAGGAAACGCCCGACCAGCTGGCGGCCATTGCCGATGTGAAGGCCGACATGCAATCGGCGCGCCCGATGGACAGGCTCGTCTGCGGCGACGTCGGCTTTGGCAAGACCGAGGTTGCCCTGCGTGCCGCGTTCAAGGCTACGCAGGACAAGAAGCAGGTCATGGTGCTCTGTCCTACCACCATTCTGGCTCAGCAGCACTACACGACGTTCAAGGATCGCTTCGACGCGTATGGTGTTGCGGTGGAGGTCCTTTCGCGTTTCCGAACGCCGGCTCAGCAGAAGGCTGCGCTTGCTGGGTTCGCCGACGGCACCGTGCAGGTGCTCGTGGGCACGCATCGCCTTCTTTCGCGCGATGTGAACCCCTATGATCTGGGCCTCGTCATCATCGACGAGGAGCAGCGTTTTGGCGTGGGGCATAAGGAGCAGCTGAAGAACCTGCGTGAGAGCATCGACGTGCTCACGCTTTCGGCTACGCCCATTCCGCGCACCATGCAGATGTCCCTTTCGGGTGTTCGCGACATGAGCCTCATTCTCACGCCTCCCGATGACAGGCGTCCCGTGGAGGTTCATGTGGGCGAGTGGGACCCCGACGTAGTGAGCGATGCGATTCGCCGCGAGATGGCTCGCGGCGGGCAGGTGTACTATGTGAGCAATCGCGTGCGCGGGCTCGATGATGCCGTTGCGCGCGTGACGCAGGCCGCACCCGAGGCGCGCGTGGGCGTTGCGCATGGCAAGCTCACGAAGGAGCAGCTCGAGACGGTGATGGAGGAGTTCGCGGCCGCCGAAATCGATGTGCTGGTGGCCACCACCATCATCGAGAGCGGCATCGACAATCCACACACCAACACGCTCGTCATCGAGGACTCGCAGCGGTTGGGCCTCGCTCAGATGTACCAGTTGAAGGGCAGGGTTGGCCGAAGCAATCTGCAGGCATACGCGTACTTCATGTTTCCCGAGCATATGACGCTCACCGAGGAGGCCACGGCGCGCCTCGAGGCCATCAACGAGCATCAGGAACTGGGCAGCGGCATGCGTGTTGCCATGCGTGACCTCGAGATTCGCGGTGCGGGCAGCTTGCTGGGCGCCGAGCAGAGCGGCAACATGAGCGCCGTAGGCTTCGACCTGTTCGCCCAGATGCTTGCCGAGGCGGTGAATGCCACGCGCGAGGGTCGCGTCGAGAAGAGCGATCTTCTGCCCGCTGCGCTGTCGGATATCACGGTCAACGTACCTGCTCATACGTATATTCCCGAGGAATACATTCCCGATGCCGACGAACGCGTGCTTCTCTACCGCAAGGCGGCTTTCGCCGAGGAAGTGGAAACCGTCGATGAGCTCGAGGAGCAGACGCGCAAGCGTCATCCCGATATGCCGCAGGCGACGGTGAATTTCTTCATGAAGGCACGCGTGAAGGCGCTTGCGAATGCCATGCACGTGAAGACGGTGTCGGTGGTTGCCGGTAAGCTCAATGTCGAGCCCGTGTCGAAGCCCGAAGGGGAGCTGTGGCTGTCGCTGCGTCGCGCCAAGGCGCGCTACGTCACGCAGACGAACAAGCTCCAGGTTCCGCTGAAGTTCTTTGCGCTATCCGATGATGTTGGCATGCTTGATGCCGTGTATGCGCTCTTGCGCGACTTGCGGGCGCAGAAGCGCTAGAGCGGGCGGTGCATGAGCGTGTAGGCGCCCTTTGCGACGAGCTTGCCGTTGCCGTCGACGATATCGATGTCGTAGTAGCCCATCGACTTCCCACGGCGGCTTGTCATGCAGGTTGCGACGAGCTCGTCGCAGGTGGGAGCGTCGGTGAATTGCATCGAGCTGGCAACGGTGACGTCGATTTCCCCTTCGCGCCAATCGGCTACGGCGCTCGCGAAATCGGCCATGGTGAGATAGAGCCCGCCCATGACGCCGCCCTTCGCGTTGCGATGGCGCTCGTCTACCGTAACGGCTACTACCGAGCGCCCGGGTTCCGCGTCTACGATGCGGATGCCCGAAGTTTTGGTGGCGTACAAATCGTCCTTGAAATACTCCCTAACGGTACTCAGATACGAATTGCTTTCCATGGTTACTTCTTTCGCTTGAAGTGGATGCCGTGCTTCTCGCTGTCCTTATGGGCTTCCGCCGATTCTTCGGCGGTTTTCTCGAGCTCGTCGAGGAAGATTTCGGCCGTCGCCTCGTCGATGTAGACGGCGCCTTCTTCGCATGCGTTCATGCAGGCTCCGCATCCCACGCAGTACATGGGGTCGACTGCGGGCTTGCCGCTTTCTTCGTCAATCGTGCGTGCGCCCGTGGGGCATGCACTTACGCAGGCTCCTTGGCCCGTGCAGTACTCGAAGTCGGTCTTCGAGATGCCAACGGGAATCTTCTCCGCGATGTCGTGACGGCGCTCAACCGCTTCCAGGAGCATCTTGTGACGCGGGAAGAGCGTGTGGCGCTGCCTTCCGTCGGGCGTGAAGTCGGCGAAGGGGCTGTTCTCGGAAAGATTAAGGCGCGCGACGGCACGTGCGCGCTCCTTCTTCGCGTAGTAGTCTTGCAGCACTTCCGAGTTGCGCAGGCGGCGCTTGCCGCTTGCGATTTCGCCCACGTCGGAAAGGAGGCCCGTGAACGCGGCGCGGCGATCGGTGGGGTCCTCTTCGTCGGTGTACTTCTCGATGAGCTTCTGGTTTTCAGGAATCCTGTAGCTGAACAGGACGTTTTCTCCCGTGCGTTGTTCGGCGATCTCGATTGCGCGTGGGAAGAGCTCGCCGCCGATTTCGCCGGCGCGGTCGCAGTCCTCGCAGTACTTCAAATCGCACGCTACGGTGAGACGGATCTTCTCGGCCATGAGGAGCGTCCAGAGCTCGGGCGGCACCATGGAAAGGCAGGGAAGCACGACCACGTTCGTGTCGATGTGCAGGTCGGGGAAGACGTTTTCCTTGCACGTGAGATACGCGCGGCGGCCGCTCGTGGCGATGCGCCTGATGCGCGCATGGAGGTCGTTCATCGTGAGATGCGTGCTCGCAAAGGCATCGCAGATGCCGAAGCACACGCCGCAGCCGTTGCAAAGTTCGTGGTTCACGACGGGGGCTGCACTGCCTTCGGGCAGCGTGATGGCGTGATGCGGACACGCGTGCGCGCATCGGGAGCAATCGGAACCCGATGCGCGCGTGCAGTACTCGTTTACGACTACTAGCTTATGCACCGAAGACTTCTTTCAGCGTGGTGTCGATGCGGGCGAGCATGTCGGCGCGATTCATGAGCTCGATGCTCTCGAACAGCGGAGGAGAGACCATGTTGCCGCAGATGGCTACGCGGATGGGCTGGAAGACGAACTTGGCCTTCATGTCGAGCGTCTCGCAGAGGCCGCGTACCGTATCCTGCAGCGGGTCGCATTCCCAGGCGATGGATTCGTCGGCGATGATATCGCGTGCAGCGCGCAGTGCCTCCTCGGCGCGTGCGCCTTCCTTCAGGAGCACCTTCTTCACGCTCTTTTCGTCGAGCGTGACGTTGGGGCCCCAGAAGAGGTACGCGAGCTTTTCCGGCAGCTCGTCGAAACGCTGAAGGCGTTCCGCCACGAGCGCATACATCTTCTTGAAGCGCTGGGGGCAGGCGTCGATATCGGCTTCGCTGGCTCCGGCTTCGATGAGCCAGGGGCGTGCGGCGTTCAGCCACTCGTCTTCGCCCATGCGCTGAATGTACTGGCCGTTCATCCAGTTGAGTTTCGTTTCGTCGAAAACGGCGTCCTTCTTGGTGATGCGCTCGAGCGAGAATTCGCTGCACAGCACGTCGCGCGGGATGATGGTGGTTTCGCCGTCGAGGCTCCAGCCAAGCAGGGCGAGGAAGTTCACCATCGTGTCGGGCAGGTAACCGCGGTCGCGGTATTCTTCAACGCTCGTGGCGCCATGGCGCTTCGAGAGCTTCTTGCCGTCGCCGCCCAGGATCATGGAAAGATGCGCGAACATGGGCGTGGGGTAGCCAAGCGCCTCGTAGATGAGAATCTGACGCGGGGTGTTCGACAGGTGGTCGTCGCCGCGGATGACGTGCGTGATGCGCATGTTGGCGTCGTCGCAGACCACGGCGAAGTTGTACGTGGGGCTGCCGTCGGAGCGCACGAGGATGAGGTCGTCCATGACGTCGGCGGGGAACTGCATCGGGCCGTACACGGCGTCCTCAAACTCGATGGGGCCGTGGTTCTCGGGAACCTTCAGGCGCCATACGTGCTCTTCGCCTGCGTCGATGCGACGCTGGGCTTCTTCGGGGTCGATGTCGCGGCACGTCCTGTCGTAGCCCGTATATGCCTGGCCGTTCGATTCGGCGGCGGTGCGCTTGGCCTCGAGCTCTTCCTTCGAGCAGAAGCAGGGGTACACCTTGCCTTCGGCCTTCAGCTGCTCGAGCGCCGCCTTGTACGTGTCGAGGCGCTCGGTTTGCGTGTAGGGGCCGTATTCGCCGCCCGCTTCGGGGCCTTCGTCCCAGTCGAGGCCGAGCCAGCGCATGGCGCGGAGGATGATCTGCGTATTTTCCTCGGTGGAACGCGTCGGGTCGGTGTCTTCGATGCGAAGCACGAACGTTCCGCCCATTGCGCGCGCGAAAGCCCAGTTGTAGATGGCCGTGCGAGCGCCACCGATATGCAGTTTGCCGGTGGGACTGGGTGCGAAACGTACGCGTACTTCTGATGCTGTCATGTTGCCTTCCTTCATATGCTAATGCCGCGTTGGAGTGCGGCGATATAACGGAGTTAGCTGGCGCGCCTGCGCATGCGGCCGCCAAGTGCAATCGAAATGATACATGCGGTTGCCGTTACCGCCAACCAAAGCGCGCCCATGCCCATCCAAAATCCCTCCGGAAGCATGTTGATGAGCAGACTGTCCGCTGAAAACGTCCAATTTCCCTGGGGGAAGAGCAGTTCGTGGAAGATGCCGAAGAAGCCATCGAAATCGATGGCTGCCCAGACGCCGAATACGAACATGGGCGTGAGCAGGAGCGTTCCGCTTGCGCTGAGCGCCCATCCCAGCTCTCGCTTGCAATGACGCAGCGCCACGACCAATATCGCCGCGGCGATGGCGATGCCAATGAAGATGGGGACTGCCCTCGAGATGAGCACGTTGCAATCGACGAGGTGGCTCATGGCGTCTTCGTCGAGCGCAAACGAGTCCGATACGCTCGCCATCTTGTACATCGTGCTCAGGGCGCTGTCTCCGCCGTTCAAGTCGACCTTGTTCGTGAGGGTGGCCCAACGGCTTGCCTTGGGGGATGATTCGCTGCTGGCTTCCTGCGCGGCGCTTACGATGCGGCTTGCGAGGTGTTCTTCCGCATCGTCGAGGTTCGAGCCGTGGTTGTCCACCGTGAAGTCGCGCGTGGCCACGGCGAGCTGCACGAGCTGGTCGAACGTGTACGGCGACGCACTGTCGCTGCAGGTGTACTGCGCGAGCGTGCGCGTGGTGGGCTGGGCGGCGCAGGCGGCGTACCCGGCGAAGAGGTACGTCGCGGCAAGGCAGAGGCAGCAGAGGAGTGCGCCGAGCTTTGCCGCGATTGCCGCGCCGATGGAGCGTGTGTTCCTGTCTTTCATATGCGCGTGAGCTGCCTCGCGTGCCTACAGGTCGCAGTCGACCCAGACGGTTGCGCTCGTCAGGTCGCCCATGGGGTTGCTGATGATGGCGTTGGGCCCAAGGCGGCTGAATACGCCCGCGAAGGTTCCGTTGAAGACGTAGAGGCCGTTCAGGTTCTTGTAGAGCTTGGTTTCGCGCGGCACGTTGTTCGCATCGAGCTCCAGCATGTTGGGGACGATGGGCAGCACTTCGGTCTCGTACGGCGTGAGGTACGTCTGCACGAGGAACGGGGCGCCCGCCGCGCCGTTCGCGAACTTGTCCACGATGGCCTCCCATTCCTCTTGGGAATGCATCTGGCCTGCGTATACGTCGGCGGCGCCGTACTGGTCGGTGGGCTTGATGATCCATGCGTCTTTGTTGGAGCGCACTTCGTCGAGGTCGATGTGCTCGCTATCGAGGAACTTCGTCTGGGGAACGTGCTCGTCGACGAACGCGCATTCCTCGCTCGTGAGGAACTCTCGCGTCTTGGGGTGGAACAGCGCGTCGAAGATCTGCTTGTCGTGCACGATGTGGCCCGCGAAGCTTCCGATGAGGGCCACGGCGCCCGCGCGCGTGGCCTCGATCATGGGCTGGCTGGCTTCCCAGTTGTTCAGGATGTCGTTCGTTACGCTGCGGCGCCAGATGGCGTCGACGCGGCGGCCCGACTTCGTGCGCAGCACGCCATCTTCGAACACCAGGTCGCGCACGTCGGCAACGATGCAGGGGTAGCCGCGACGCGCGAAATACGTGCAGTAGACCTTGAATTCGTCGACGACGGCGTTTTCCATGAAGTCGACGATGGCGAACGTGGGATGCTCCACGCGGTTCTCGAATGTGTTGTAGATGCGGATGAACTCATCGACCCAGGGATAGAACAGGTCGCTCGTCTGGATGGTGTGGTTCTTGGTGAATTCCCGCATGGTCTTGCTGTTCGCGATGGACGTGTTCAGCTCGCGGTCTTCGTTCATGCCGGAAGAGCCGTCGGCGTTCAGCTCGCAGAATCCGCTCGTCAGGTCGTCTTCGTTCAGGAAGATGTCGAAGCGCGCGAACGGCAGAAGCGCCGAATAGCGCTGCGGGATCATGATGAGGTCGGCAAGGCGCTCATCGTACTCGAAGATGGTGCGGTACTCCGGGTCGTCGAGGTAGTGGCGCATGACCTTTTCGCAGATGGTATGCGTCGTTTCTGCCACGTGCTTCATCTCGTCGTACGTGGCGCGGTCGAACAGGCGCGGCACGAAGGAGGACTCGGCCAATTCGTAGTGAACGATGGCCGTGGAATTCTCCATATATGCGAAAGCGGCCCGACGGCTGTCTATATCGCCATCGAGCCGTTCGACTATTTCCATAAACTCATTGGTGTACTGTTTGTTTAAGGTCATGGGTTCTCCCCGAAAAGTCAGTCTGTCATCTGGGTAAGAAGTGTATCATTGCACGCAAGAAAAAAAGGGCGCGAAGCCCGTCCGCCTCTACTTATGAAGGAGATAACCGTATGGCTAACGAAACCCACGGCCGTTCCTACCTCTTCACCAGCGAATCGGTGACCGAAGGCCACCCCGATAAGATCTGCGACCAGGTCTCCGACGCAATCCTCGACGCCATTCTCACGCGCGAGGCCGCTCTCCAGGAAGAGGGCTACGTTTCTCCGAATAGCGGCACCGCTGCCGACATCAACGAGGTGCGCACCGCCATCGAGACGTTCACCACCACGGGCATCATTACCGTGATGGGCGAGGTTCGCACGCAGGCCTACGTCGATGTCGACTCCATCGTGCGCGATGTCGTGCGCGAAATCGGCTACACCGGTTCCGACATGGGCTTCGACGCCGAAACCTGCGCCGTTGCCAATTACATGCACGCTCAGTCCGCCGACATCGCCGCCGGCGTCGACGAAAGCTACGAAGTCCAGCAGGGCGAAGCAGTCGAGGGCGACCCGTACGACGTCATCGGCGCGGGCGACCAGGGCGTGATGTTCGGCTACGCATGCGACGAAACCAGCACGCTCATGCCCATGCCCATCTACCTGGCGCATCGTCTGTCCGAGCGCCTCACCGAAGTGCGCAAGAGCGGCGAGCTGCCCTACCTGCGCCCCGATGGCAAGACGCAGGTTACCGTGCGCTACGTCGACGACAAGCCCGTCGGCGTCGAAAAGGTGCTCATTTCCACGCAGCATGCCCCCGAGGTGGAAACGCCGCAGATCAAGGCCGACCTCATCAGCCATGTCATCGCTCCCGTCTTCGAAGCCGAAAACGTCGCCTGGGAAGGCGCCGAGGTCTTCGTGAATCCCACGGGCAGGTTCGTCGTGGGCGGCCCCATGGGCGATACGGGCCTCACCGGCCGCAAGATCATCGTCGATACGTACGGCGGCATGGGTCGTCATGGCGGCGGCGCGTTCAGCGGCAAGGACTGCACGAAGGTCGACCGTTCTGCTGCATACGCCGCGCGTTGGGTTGCGAAGAACATCGTTGCCGCTGGTCTTGCCAGCAAGTGCGAAATCGAGCTCGCCTACGCCATCGGCGTTGCAAGGCCCCTGTCCATCCTCGTGGAAACCTTCGGCACCAATACGGTCGAAATCGAGAAGATCGAGGCTGCCGTGAACCAGGTCTTCGACCTGCGTCCTGCCGCCATCATCGATGCGCTCGACCTTCGCCGTCCCATCTTCCGCAAGACGTCCGCATATGGTCACTTCGGTCGCGAGCTGCCCGAGTTCACCTGGGAAGCTACCAACAAGGTCGACGAGCTTCGCGCCGCCTGCGGTCTGTAGGCCATGCGCACCGCGCAGGTTGTACTAGACATACCCACTCAAGCGCTCGACTGCGCTTACACCTACATTGCACCCGATCATCTGGAGAGCTTCCAGGTCGGGTGCTCTGTTCTTGTGCCCTTCGGATCGCGCCAGGCCGTTGGCTTCGTCATGGGCGTGAGCGAATATGCCGAAGACGATCTCGCCTCCCTCGAGCGCGATGCTGGCTGTGCCGTTTCCAAGCTGAAGCCCATCGCATCGGTGCTTAGCAAGCCGTTCTTCGATGAGGACGGCGCGGCTTGCGCGGAATTCCTTTCGGAACGCTACATTGCGCCGCTTTCCAGCTGCGTCAGGCTATTCACGCCGCCGGGTGGCGTCCCGCGTATGGTTCGAGGCGCCCATGGGTGGCGTCTCGAACAGCCCACCGTGGGCGAGGTTGACGATCGATGGGTTCGTCTTCTTCCTGCGGCGGCCGATTTCAAGCCGCGCAAGGGCGCGGTCAAGCAGGAAGCCATTCTGGCGGCGCTTGCCGCTGGTGAGCTTAGGGTTGCCGAGCTTACGGCCGAATACGGCTCCGTTTCGAGCGTGCTTAAATCGCTCGAGAAACGCGGTGTGGTTGCCATAGAGTCTCGTCGCCGCATGCGCGGGGTTGAGCGCGTCGATGGGCCTGGCGCGCAGATGGAGTACCGCTCCGTTGCGTTCGCTCCCACGCCTAAGCCGCAGCTCACCCCAGGTCAGCAGCATGCACTTGACGAAATCGAGGCTGCCTACGACGCTCATGATGGGCGCGTCGTGCTCGTCGATGGCGTTACGGGCTCGGGCAAGACCGAGGTGTACCTGCAGGTCATCGAGCGCGTTATCGCCGCTGGTCAGACGGCAATCGTTCTCGTTCCCGAAATCTCTCTCACCCCTCAGACGGTTGCCCGTTTCAGGGGTCGTTTCGGTGATATGGTCGCCGTGCTCCATTCGCGAATGAGCGTGGGGGAGCGCTTCGACCAGTGGGATTTCATTCGCTCGGGCGACGCGCGCGTGGTTGTCGGTGCCCGCAGCGCGCTCTTTTCGCCCCTTTCCAATCTTGGCCTCATCGTCATCGACGAGGAACATGAGGGCTCGTACAAGCAGGACCAGGCGCCGCGCTACGTTTCGCGTGATGTTGCCGCATGGATGGCCGCCCATGTGGGCGGAACGCTCGTGCTTGGCAGCGCCACGCCTGCCATCGAGACGCTTCATCGCGTTCATTTCGATGAGAAGTGGGCGAGCGTCGAGCTGCCGGAACGTGCGAACGGCAAGCCCATGCCGCGCGTCGATGTGGTCGATATGGCAAGCGAATTCGGCAGCGGCAGCCGCTCGATGTTCTCTCGCAAGCTGCAAAAGGCGCTCAAGGAAACCATCGACAGCGGACGCAAGGCCGTTCTCATGCTCAACCAGCGCGGGTTCGCATCGTTTCTGCTTTGCCGCGAATGCGGCTTCGTGCCCACGTGCCCCAGCTGTTCCACGTCGCTTACATATCACGAGCGCGGTGCGCGTCTCGTATGTCATCATTGCGGGTATTTCATGGCCGCTCCGGCGCTCTGTCCCGAATGCGGCAGCCCTTACTTGAAGAAGTTCGGCGCGGGTACGCAACGCGTCGAGGCCGAATTGCGCGGCACGATCGAGGCGTTCGGCTCGGGCTACCGCGTGACGTGCTCTTCCGATGCGTCTCCTGAAGTTCCGGCTGCGGAAGGCGAGACCGTCGTCGACCTCATTCGCATGGATGCCGATACTACGTCGCGCAAGGGTGCGCATCGTGCGCTGCTCGAGCGCTTCGCCTCGGCCGATGCTGCGGTGCTTCTGGGTACGCAGATGATTGCGAAGGGCCTCGACTTCGACGACGTAACCCTCGTGGGCGTGATCAATGCCGATACGCAACTGCGTTTGCCCGATTTCCGTTCGGGGGAGCGCACCTTCGACCTCATCCAGCAGGTAGCCGGCCGTGCTGGTCGTGCAGATTTGCCGGGACGCGTCATCGTCCAGACGTACAACGCGTCATCCGTGGCTATCCAGGCGGCGGCGCATTACAATCGCGCGGCATTTCTGAAAGATGAGCTCCCCAAACGCAAGGCGTTGCAGTATCCGCCCTATGTGCGCCTTGCCGATGTGCGCATCTGGGGTAAAAACGAGGGGGAGGTGCGCGATCAGGCTACCGAGCTCTACGAGCGCCTACGCGATCAGCTCTCGAAAATGGCCGTGGGGGATTGGCTCATGCTTCCGCCCGTGCCGTGCGTCCTCTCGCGCCTGCGTGGCAATTACCGCTATCACATCAGCGTGAAGGCGCCCTTGGGAGCCGACATTTCGGCCGTTATCGCGCCCGTCTTCCGTGCGCGCAAGGCCAGCAAGACGGTGAGCGTCGCCATCGACGTCGACCCGCAGTCGCTTCTGTAGCTAGCTTACGTAGCTCGTTACGTCGGGGCAGGCGGCGATGAGCTTCTTCAGGTTAGCGATGTACGAGTGCAGCAGCCAGCCGGTATCGCGTCCCTGATGGATGACGTAGCCAACCTTCATGGTCTCCTTCGTTTCCAGGGGAATGCTGGCGATGCCCGAGTACATTTCGCTGGAAAGAAGACCGGTGGAAATCGTGTACCCGTTACAGCTGGAAAGAAGGTTCGACAGCGTGCCACGGTCGGTGATTCGCACGTTCTTCGCATGGGGCAGGTACGCGAAGGGCTCTTCCGAGTAATAGAAGGAATTGCGGTTGTCCTGCAGGAACGAATAGCGCGGGTATTCCGCCAAATCGCCTGCCTGGATGCTCTTGCGCTTTGCCAGCGGGTGGTGTTCGCCCACAAATACGTGCACGGGCGCTTCGAAAAGCGGGTAGAACATGAGGTGCGCGTCGTCGAACGCCTTCCATAGAACGCGTTGGTTGTAGTTATCGGTGTAGACGATGCCGATCTCGCTTCGAAAGTTCTTCACATCTTCGATAATCTGAAGTGTGCCGGTTTCGCGGAGAACGAACTCGTATTCGCTGTCTCCGCACTCTTCGAGGGTGCGGACGAAGGCCTCGACCGAGAAGGAATAGTGCTGGGTGGACACTGCCAGACGCACCTGATCGGAGTCGTCGTGACTGTAGCGAGCCTCCAGCAAATCGGCCTGCGTGATCACCTGCCGCGCATAGCCCAGGAGTTCCGTTCCCTCGTTGGTGAGGGTCACGCCTCGATTGCTTCGCCTGAATATAGATATGCCCAGCTCGCTTTCGAGTTCTTTGATGGCCGTGGATAAATTGCTCTGCGAGGAATAGAGTCGCGTTGCCGCGGCGTTGATGGAGCCGTATTCCGCTACGGCCAATATGTAGCGCAGTTGCTGCAACGTCATGGTTGTATTCCCCTTCGTTCGTCGCGTTCTTTGTAAGAAGTGTACCCGTAAAGTTGTCATTTCGCTATCTGCAATACCGATAACAGGCTTTCGCCTATATCCAACGCCCTATCTATTGCATCGCTATCTGACTCGTGGAATCATGCTTATACGCCAAAAACAACGCAACGGCGTGTTATGTAATATCGATAAGGAGCAAGGCATGGCGAAGAAAAACATTCCATATGATCAGAAGTACTACGACCCCGAAATCGAGTGCATGCCTCGCCCCGAGCTTGAAAAGCTTCAGCTCGATCGTCTCCAGGCCATGATCAAGTACGCGTACGAGAACACCGTGTACTATCGCCGCAGCTTCGACGAGGCTGGCGTTGCGCCCGAGGATATCAAGACGCTCGCAGACATTCAGAAGCTTCCCTTCATTAACAAGCAGACGGAGCGCGACACTCAGCATGTAGGCACTTTCTTCGGCGAGATGTGCTCCGTTCCCGAAGATGACGTCGTCTTCATGGCAACCTCTTCGGGTTCCACGGGCGTTCCCACGGTAAGCCCCTTCACGCAGGAAGACTTCGACCTGTGGCAGGATACCGAAGCCCGTCTGTTCTGGCAGGCCGGTATGCGCCCGAACGACCGTTACGTGCATGGCCTGAACTTCGCGCTTTACGTTGGCGGCCCCGACGTAATCGGCGCGCAGAACCTGGGCGCCACGGCCATCTGGGTTGGCGCCGTTCCCAGCGATCGTCTGCTGTTCGTGCTGCAGCACTATCAGCCCACCATCATCTGGACGAGCCCCTCGTATGCATGGGCTCTGGGCGAGAAGGCCAAGGCCAAGGGTCTCGACCCGCGCAAGGACTTCAGCATTCACACCATCATCGTCGCCGGCGAACCGGGCGGCTCCATCAAGAGCACGCGTGAGGCCATCGAGGAGATGTGGGGCGCCAAGGTCGTCGACTTCTTCGGCCTGTCCGACATCTACGGCGCTTGCGCAGCTATGTGCGAGGCAAAAGACGGCCTGCATATCGTTGAGGACCAGATCCTGGTCGAGACGGTCGATCCCACTACGGGCGAAGTGCTCGAGCCCGGCAGCACCGGCGAGCTCGTGTACACCACGCTCATGAAGAAGGCCCGCCCCATGATCCGCTTCCGCACGGGCGACATTGGCTACGTGAGCACCGAGAAGTGCGAATGCGGCCGTACCCTTGCCCGTATTCACGTCACCGGCCGTAAGGACGAGATGTTCATCGTCGGCGCCGTGAACGTGTTCCCGTCCGACGTCGAATACGTCGTGCGCGCCGAGCGTGGTCTCACGGGCGAATACTCCATTCGCGTATACAATGAGAACTACACCACGCGCTACGAGGTATCCGTCGAACGCGCGCAGGGTTCCGATGAGGCATACGATGTCGTTTCCAAGCGCGTCGAGGCTGCTCTGAAGGCCCACACGGGCGTGCGTCCCGCCAAGGTCATCGTCTTCGATGCCGGCAAGCTCGGCGTATCCAGCGAGCACAAGGCTTCGCGCTTCATCGACGAACGCGACAACAAGTAAACGGGTTGAACGAAGGAGCAGGGACTTATCATGGCAAAGAAATTCACCGTATCTGGTCAGCATTATCTATTCAGCGTTCAGGCGTTTGCCCATACCGTGCTCGCAGGCGGCGGAGTCGAATACTCCTATGCGTTCAGGAACGGCACCACCCGCAGCGTCATCGAGGATGTCTACAGCGGCCGCAGCCATCTGGGCGTAATCTTCGAGACGACGGAAAACGCCGATGAGCTCAACCGTACGCTCGACGAATCCGGCCTGGAATTCACCCCGATCATCAGCAGCAAGCCCTACGTGGCGCTGCCCGCGAGCCATCCGCTCTCCAATGCGACCAGCTTGCATCTCGACGATCTGGAAGAGTACCCGTACGTGTACTTCGAGCAGGAAAAGGGCGATTCCTCCGCGTTCTACGAAGAGGCCCTTGCCAGCGTGCCCCGCAGCAAGCGCATCGCCACCACCGATCGTGCCAGCCTCACCGAGCTCATCTGCGCGGTGAATGGCTACACCATTACCAGTGGCATTCTGGTGGGCATCACCGACGGCAGCCTCCTTCAGACGCTGCCCCTGGAAACCGATGTCACGCTGAAGCTTGGCTACATCGCGCGCAAGGGCGAGGAAATCGACGGGCTCAGCAAGGTCTTCGTCGACAGTCTCACGAAGAACCTCTCCCGCTACGTGCAGTTCTAGCATACGAATTTGCCTGCGTTACCATTTGGGCGGCGTCGAAGCTTCGGCGTCGCCCGTTTTCGCAGTCTAGGGCTATTTCGACGAGAAGGAATGTGAATTGATAGAAGTAATCTGGCACGGAAGGGGAGGCCAGGGCGCATTTACCGCAGCCCGTCTTCTCGCCGCGGGGTATAGTGCTCCCGATGGGAAGCATGCCCTCGCGTTTCCGTCTTTTGGTCCCGAACGCCGTGGGGCTCCCATGCGTGCGTTCACGAAGCTCTCGGGTGCACCCATTGGCGACCGCAGCGCCTGCTCTTCCGCCGACGTGGTGGTGTATCTCGACGACACCCTGTTTGGCGAGGGTTGGGATGCCGAGCTGAAACCCGGCGGATGTGCGCTCGTGAATAGCGTTCATGCCTTCGACGACCCGCGTATCGTCTCGATTGATGCCGACGGGGTTTCTACGGCAATCCTGGGCAGGGCCATTCCCAATACGGCATTACTCGCCCAGCTTACCACCATCGTCGACGGGTTCGATCGCAATGCGTTGGAATGGGCGATTCGCAACTACATGCCCAGCAAACTGCATGCGAAGAACCTCGATGTGGTTCAGGCCGTGCTGCGTGATGGCGAAAGCGCAGGTGAGGCGCGATGAGCAAGAACGTGCAGAATCCCCCTATCGTCATTCCCACGCTGCGCGATTGGCATGCCAGGCCAGCCGACTTCGATGCAACCACGTGTTTCGAGGCGGGCCATCTGGTGGAACGCAATGCCGGCTGGCGTCAGCAGCGTCCCGTTCTCGACGCTCAGGCGTGCACGTCGTGCCTGCAGTGCTACATGTATTGCCCCGATGGCGCCATTCGTAAAACCCATGCCGAAGGGGAGGGCGAGCCCTCGCTGTTCGTCGACCTCGATTTCTGCAAGGGCTGCGGCATCTGCGTGACCGTTTGCCGCTTTTCCGCGCTTGCGATGATTCCCGAGAAAGGAGCGGCCGATGAGCGATAAGCGTTTCCTCTCGGGTGACGAGGCGTTCGCGGAGGGTGTCCGTCTCGCGCGTCCCCATGTCATTTCCGCATACCCCATCACGCCGCAGACCGTTGTCGTCGAGCGCCTTTCCGAAATGGTCGAACGCGGTGAGCTTGCCTCCGAATACCTGCATGTCGAAAGCGAGCATACGGCCCTCTCGGCTGCCATCGGCGCTTCCGCCACGGGCGCGCGTACGTTCACGGCAACCAGCAGCCAGGGCTTGCTCTATATGGCCGAATGTCTCACGTATGCTGCGGGCGGGCGTTTTCCCATCGTGATGATGAATGCCAACAGGGCCACGTGCCTTCCCTGGAATATCTACGGCGACCAGCGCGATTCGCTTGGCTTGCTCGACCATGGCTGGATCCAAGTGTATGCACGTGACGCCCAGGAGGCATTGGATTTGGCGCTCATGGCGTATCGCCTGGCGGAAGACCCGCGAGTGAGCACGCCCGTCATGGTTAATCTCGACGGCTTCGCGCTCACGCATACCTACGAGCAGGTTCGCGTTCCCTCGCAGGAACAGGCCGATGAATTCCTGCCCCCGTATCGAACCTCCAACCGCTTCGATTTCGAACATCCGGTTAATATCGGCTATTCGGCTGGGCCGGAGTACAACCGCTATTACAAGTACCGCGCTCATCAGGACATGCTCGACTCGCTTGCCGTCGTCGACGAAATCGAGGCCGATTTCGCGCGTATCTTCGGTCGCTCCTACACGGGCGCGCTCGAGGCATTTGCCTGCGACGATGCCGAATTCGTGCTGGTCACGCTTGGCACGATTGCCGGCTTGGTCGAAGAGGTGGTCTCGGAGCTGCGAAGCGAGGGCGTAAAGGCGGGTTGCGTACGCATTCGCTATATGAGGCCATTTCCGTATGATGCGCTGTGCTCGCTGCTTGCGCAGGTGAAAAGCGTCGGCGTTCTCGAGAAGGATATCTCCTTTGGCGCGGAGGGCACGGTGTTCACCAACGTGAATTCCGCATTGCAGCGCGCGGGGATTGCCGTTCCCACGCGGAACTTCGTGGGAGGTCTTGGTGGCGATGATATTTCCAGGAGCGATATGCGAGGCATCTTCGAGAGCCTACAGCGCGTTTCCCATGGCGATGAGGTTCCCCCCGTTACGTTTCTGCGCGTTGAAGACGAAGGGGAGGTGCGCTAATGGCGATTACTGCTAAAACCATTACCGACGACGAGTTCTTTTTCGGTCATAAAGCCTGTGCCGGCTGCGGCGGTTCGCTGGCAGTACGCCAAGCGCTGAAGGTGCTTGGCCCTCATGCCGTAACGGCATTGCCTGCGGGCTGCATGAGTGCGGTTGGGTTCAATTTCCCCCAGCTTTGCTTTGCCAACAACGCCATGATCACGCCTTTCGCCGCCACTGCCGCCGTTTTGTCCGGCATCGAGGCAGGGCTACGCGCCCAGGGCATCAAGCCCGATGACTGCACGGTTGTGGGTTTTGCGGGCGATGGAGGCACGGCCGACATCGGGCTGCAGGCCTTGTCAGGGGCCATCGACCGTAACGACGATATCCTGTATATCTGCTACGACAACGAGGCGTACATGAATACGGGCATCCAGAAGAGCTCTCTCACGCCTTTCGGCGCCAAGACGACCACCACGCCCGCTGGCAGAAATGCTCATGGCTGCCTTACGGAAAAGAAGAACCTGTTCCAGATTATCGCAGCTCACGGCATTCCCTATGCCGCTACGGCAAGCATTGGCTATCTGAATGACTTCATTCGCAAGGTCGAGCGGGCCAAGAGCGTCAAGGGTACGCGTTTCATCCACGTTATCGCTCCTTGCCCAACAGGCTGGGGTTGCGCGGTCGATGAGACGATCGATATCGCCAAAGAGGTGGTTGACTGCGGCCTTTGGTACCTTGCCGAGTATTTCGGGCCGTCCGAAAGCGATCATGCGTCTGGGTCTTTCAGGCTCTCGCGTAACCCGAAGGAGTTTGCCTCCGATGGTGCGTGGGGAAGCGTGGAACACTACCTTCGTCGTCAGGCGCGTTTCCGCGCGTTGAGCGACGAGGAGGTTGCGGCGGTCGCACGCGGTCGTGACGCAACTTGGGAGCATCTGCGCTCCATTGCCCAGTAAGCAGCATCCCCTGCATGGCTACCATGCAGGGGATGCTTTAGTTCGCGTAGATGTTGGAGCCGTAGGTTTTCAGCAGTGGGTCGATGGCGCGGGAGATCATGTTCGCCGACACGGCATTGCTGTACGCGTCGCGTTGGATGTCGACGGTAACCGTGCCGGAAAGCCCGCCTAGCGTCATGCCGTTCATGAGGACGCGAATTCCCAGGGGACCGATGTTGTCTTCGAACGTGCTTGCCAGCGCGTCCTTCACCTTTTCGGTGAATTCGTCGAGGTCGGTGCTGGGATTCAGAATGATAGGCACGTTCACCAGGCCGAATTCTCCTGCTTCCACGAGCTTGTTCTTGTACATCACCGAATTCGGGACGATGTAGGTGCTGCCCGTTGCGTCGACCATGGTGGTATGGCGCCACGTTACGTCGGTTACGCGCGCCACCGAGCTATCCATGTAGAAGTAATCGCCCGGGTTCACGATTCGGGCGAGCGTAATTTGCAGGCCGCCGAACAGGTTCGCGATGGTGTCCTGCAGGCCAAGGGAAAGCGCGATGCCTCCAACGCCCAGGGCGGCGATGAAAGCCGTCAGGTCGTAGTTGAAACAGACCTTTGCGACGATGATGAGGCCAAACAACCAGAGCGCGACGCGTGCGATGTTCGCGAAGATGGACCCCGCGGGCAAATCGATGTTATCGTGTCTGCCAATGTGCAGGATGATGCGCCGAACGATGCGCTCGACGATCCACGTTGCCAGAAGTATCGCCGCTCCAGAGAGAATCATGCTGGGAATGGGGTAGTCCGCTTGGAATTGCTCGAGCGCTTCGAACACGTATCGCTCCTTTTCGCATGTTGGTAAGGGTGAGCTTCCATCGTACGTTTCTCCGCGATGGAATATGCGCCAGTTTCCCTTTTTTCAGTCTATCAACGGAATATATGGCATAATACTGCATGCTCTGAAGTGCCAGTGTGGCGCAATGGTAGCGCATCTGATTTGTAATCAGGCGGTTGCAGGTTCGAGTCCTGTCACTGGCTCCAGAGCAAAACAAAGGCCAGCATCAGCTGGCCTTTCCTGTTTTATTTGGCGTCCTTGCCGGCGTATCGCTCGTACGCTTCGATGACCGACATCTCGTAGTCTTTTCGGTGGTTGTTCACCGACGTGTCGAGGATGAGGCCGCAGCTGAAGCTGAGCATGCCCGCGCCCACGAAGGCGACTGCCACGATGGCGGACGGAAGCCTGGGCACCAAGCCGGTGGAGTTGAACTCGCTGATTACGGGGATGCCTACAATCAGGCCGATGACGACGAGGATGAGTGCGAGCCAGCCAAAGAGGGCGAGCGGGCGGTAATCCTTGAAGAGCTGGCCGATGCACTTCAGCACCTTCCAACCATCGCCAAACGTGGAGAGCTTGCTATAGCTTCCCTCGGGGCGATCGCGGTAGTCGATGGGCACCTCCACAACGCGCCAGCGCTTGTCGACGGCGTGGATGGAAAGCTCGGTTTCGATTTCGAATGCGGGGCTGATGACGGGCATCGTCTTGGCGAACACGCGGTTGAAGGCGCGGTAGCCAGTCATGACGTCGTGGAATTCGAAGCCGTAGATGACCTTGATGAGCCAGCGCACGAGGTTGTTGCCCAGGCCATGGAAGGCACGGTCGTTTTCCTCGCCGTAGCTGCCGTTGGAAAGGCGGTCGCCGACGGTCATGTCGGCGCGGTCGTTCACGAGGGGTTCGATGAGGCTCGCCGCTGCTTCGGCGGGATACGTGTCGTCGCCGTCGACCATGATGTAGTAATCGGCGTCGATTTCGCGGATCATCTGGCGGACGACGTTGCCCTTGCCCTGACGGGTTTCAGTGCGCACGATGGCGCCATGCTCGCGGGCGATGTCGCCCGTGCCGTCGGAGGAATTGTTGTCGTATACGTAGATAGCGGCTTCGGGAAGCTCGCGCTTGAAGTCTTCGATGACCTTGGCGATCGTAACCGCCTCATTGTAGCAGGGGATAAGGACGGCTACGGAACCGTCGATATCGCGTGCTGTAAATTCAGACACTGTTACTCCTTCTAACAACATGCCTTGCGTTCATACATATGGCAGTAACTATAACAGCAAGTGCGGCACGCAATGTGCCTTTTCTCGCAAAGTCCTTTTCAAATACGAGATTCATCACACTTGCGTGCGGCTATGCCTCGAGCTTCTCCGAGAGTTCCAGCCATTCCATCTCGAGCGCCTCGAGAGCGTCCTGGGCTTCCTGGATTTCCTGCTGGATGGACCCGAGTGCGGTGTAGTCGTAGGGGTCGCATGCTTCCAGCTCGGCCTTCTTCTTGTCTACCTTGCCTTGCTGGGTGTTCATCTTTCGCTCGACGCTACGCAGCTGCTTTTTGAGTTCACGCAGCTCAGCATTGGAAAGCCCCGTCGAATCCGCCTGCTGCGTCTTTGGAGCGGGCTGCTTGCTTTCCGTGGCAGCATGAGAGTCCTTTTCGCGCTCGAGGCGCTTGAGGTACTCGTCTACGCCGCCGGGCACGTGGAATACCCTGCCGCCGATGATGGCGTACTGGTCGTCGGTGACGCGTTCGATGAAATAGCGGTCGTGGCTTACCACGATGAGCGTGCCCGGCCAGGTGTCGAGCAGGTCTTCCGTGATGGCGAGCATGTCGGTGTCGAGGTCGTTGCCGGGCTCGTCGAGCACCAGGACGTTTGGTTCGTCGAGGAGGATGAGCAGGAGCTGGAAGCGCCTGCGCTGGCCGCCCGAGAGGTCCTTCACGCGAGCGTTGAGCTCGTCGCGGGAAAAGCCCAGGCGTTCGAGCATGGCCGAGGGGCTGAGATTCCTTCCGTCGACCTTGTAGTACGTCTTGTAGCGAGAAAGCACCACGCGCACGACGTCGTCTTCGATGGGGCGAAGCTCATCGAGGTTCTGCGTGAGCGTTGCGAACTTAACCGTCCTGCCGATCTTGATGTGGCCGAGCGTGGGGCGCAGCGTGCCGTTCAGCACGTTCAGGAGCGTCGACTTTCCCACGCCGTTTTCGCCCAGGATGCCAATGCGGTCGCCGGGGCCGATGTTCCAGGTGATCTCGTTCAGCACTCGCTTGGAGCCGCGATCGACGCAGACGTCGTTCAGCTCGAGCACCTGTTTGCCCAGGCGAGCCGTGGCCATCTGCTTCAGCTCGATGGGATTTCGCACGGGCGGTTCGTCGGCGATGAGCGCCTGAGCGGCCTCGACGTGGAACTTGGGCTTGCTCCTGCGCGCCTGCGCGCCGCGCGAAAGGAATGCGAGCTCCTTGCGGAGCTGGTTGGCTCGCTTCTGCTTTGCGAGTGCTTCGAGCCTGTCGCGTTCCACGCGCTGCATGATGTATGCGGAATAGCCACCCTCGAAGGGACTGACCGTGCCGTCGTGCACTTCCCACATGTTCTGGCACGCCTCGTCGAGGAACCAGCGGTCGTGCGTGACCACCAGTAGGGCGCCGTCACCCGAAGGCCAGCGATTTGCCAGGTGGTTCGCAAGCCAGTGAATGGCACCGATGTCGAGATGGTTCGTGGGCTCGTCGAGCATGAGTACGTTCCAGTCGCCGATGAGCAGGCGTGCTAGGTCGACGCGTCGACGCTGGCCTCCCGAGAGGTTGCCAACTTTCGCATCCATGCTCACGTCGCCCAGCAGCTCCTCCACGATGCCGCGCGAGGTGCGGTCGGCTTCCCAGGTGTACGCGCGCGTTTTCGTGGAGGCCAGGATGTCGCGCACGGCGTCGTCGTCGGCGAATTGGTCGTGCTGGCGCAACACGCCGATCGTGGCGTTGCTCGTGGCGATTACCTGACCCGAATCAGGCGTAACGGCGCCAGACAGCACGTTGAGCAGGGTCGATTTTCCATGTCCGTTCAAGCCCACGATGCCGATGCGGTCGCCGGTATTAACTCCCAGCGTTACTCCGCGGAATATTTCCTTCGTGGGATAGTCGAGGTAGACATCTTTGCAGGTGAGCAGAACGGACACGTATTTCTCCTTTGTTTTGGGCATTCATGGTAGCACAGGGCGGGGCGCGAATTCGTTCGGCGCGGCGTGCTATCATCATTCAGTCAAACATCATCGAACGATATGGATATATATGTACGGTTTGAAAACCGAGAGCTGTTTCGATAGCGCTCATTTCCTGTCCGATTACTACGGCAAATGCGAGAACCTTCACGGTCATCGCTGGAAGGTTGTCGCGTACCTGCGTCAGCCCGGCTTGCGCACCGAGGGGACCATGCGCGACATGGTCGTCGACTTCGGCGAGTTCAAGAAGGCGGTCCGCGAGCTCACGGAGGCATTCGACCATACGTTCCTCATCGAGGAGGGCACGCTTTCCGAAGCCACCATCGAAGCGCTGCGCGGCGAGGGCTTTTCGCCTACCATCGTGCCGTTCCGCACCACCGCGGAAAACCTCGCGCGCCATTTCTACGACAGCCTCGCGGCCAAGGGCTTTCCCGTTTCGCAGATCGATTGCTACGAGACGCCGCTGAACTGCGCGACGTATTACGGCGAGGGGGAGTAGCGCATGAGGGTTCAGCTGTACTGCGACGGCGGATGCCGCGGAAATCAGAGCGATAGCAACATCGGCGGCTGGGGCGCCTACCTCATCTGGGGCGATTACACCAAGGAGCTCTGGGATGGGGAAGTGAACACCACCAACAACAAAATGGAGCTCATGGGCTGCATCCAGGGCCTGCGTGCCATCAAGAACAAGAACGTTGGCGTCGACGTGTACATGGATAGCGCCTACGTGTACAACGGCATCACCAGCTGGATCTATGGCTGGATGAAGAAGGGCTGGAAGAATTCCAAGAAGGAGCCTGTTGCGAACAAGGAGCTCTGGCTCGAACTTCTGGCCGAGAAGAAGCAGTTTTCCGATATCACGTTCAACAAGGTGAAGGGCCACGCCGATAACGCGGGGAACAACAAGGCCGACGAGCTCGCGAATCGCGCTATGGACGAACTGCTGTAGCTACGTGGATGTTTGCCATTGCGCTTTATCCGCCTGTAGTGTCATGTATAATTTTCGCCTGTGCAAGGTACGTATAGAAGGTTAGGGAAATCTATGTCGGAACAGCTTCTCGACGTAAACGGCAAACGGGAGAAATTCGGGTCCCGCCTGGGGTTCATTCTCATTTCCGCTGGCTGCGCCATCGGATTGGGCAACGTTTGGCGTTTCCCCTATATCACGGGCGAATACGGTGGAGCCGCCTTCGTGCTGCTCTATCTCATCTTCCTCGTCATCCTGGGTCTTCCCGTTATGGTGATGGAATTCGCCGTGGGTCGCGCGAGCCAGAAAAGCTCGGCCAAGGCATTCGACATTCTTGCCCCCGGTAAGAAGTGGGGTTGGTTCGGCTGGTGGGGTTACATCGGCTGCATGCTGCTCATGATGTTCTACACCACCGTGGGCGGATGGATGATCAGCTACGTTGCCAAGATGGGCTCGGGCGAGTTCAATGGCCTTGCCGCCGATGCGGTGGGTGCTGCATTCGAGGCATCCCTGGCCGACCCCGGTCAGCAGATTGCCTGGATGCTCGTGGCCATTCTGCTCGGGTTCTTCGTTGTGAGCCTCGGTTTGCAGAAGGGCGTCGAGCGCGTCACGAAGTACATGATGGGCGCGCTGCTCGTCATCATGGTCGTGCTCGCCATTCGCTCCGTCACGCTGCCTGGTGCCGAAGAGGGCCTGGCGTTCTACCTCATTCCCGATTTCGGCAAGCTGTTCGCTTCTCCCGAGACGTTCCTCGATGCGGTCTTCGCGGCCATGGGCCAGGCGTTCTTCACGCTCTCCTTGGGCATTTCCGCCATGGAGGTCTTTGGTAGCTACTTGGGCAAGGAGCGCAGGCTCGCGGGCGAGGCGATTCGCATTGTCGGCCTCGACACGTTCGTCGCCATCGTTGCCGGCCTCATCATTTTCCCCGCTTGCTTTGCGTATGGCGTCAACCCCGGTCAGGGGCCCTCGCTCGTGTTCGTCACGTTGCCCACCATCTTCGGCGAAATGCCGTTGGGGCAGCTGTGGGGCGCGTTGTTCTTCATCTTCATGAGCTTCGCGGCGCTTTCCACGATCATCGCGGTCTTCGAGAATCTCATCAGCTTCAGCATGGATCGCTGGAACTGGACGCGCACGCAGGCCGTGGCCTATACGGCGATAATCGTCACCGTTCTCAGCATTCCCTGCGCTCTCGGATTCAACCTGTGGGCGGGCTTCACGATTCCGGGCATTGGCGACATTCAGTCGATTGAAGACTTCATCGTCTCGAACAACCTCCTGCCGCTTGGCAGCCTGCTGTACGTGGTGTTCTGCGTTTCGAAGCGTGGCTGGGGCTGGGATAACTTCATCGCCGAGGCCGATTCGGGCGTTGGTGCGCGTTTCCCGCGCTGGGCGCGACTTTGGCTTACCTGGGGCGTTCCCGCTCTCATTCTGGTGATCTGGGTTTCGGGCTATGTGCCAAAAATTATGCTTTGGCTCGGCCTTTCGTAGGCGCTATGCGTTAGAATAGCTCTGCAAAATGCGCCCGTGGCTCAATGGATAGAGCATCGGACTTCTAATCCGACGGTTGTGGGTTCGAGTCCCGCCGGGCGCACCAGCTTACAACGTTCGCTATTTCGCGTGCGTGATTGCAATACGAAGTCGATGGCATGCCATCGGCTTTTTTCTTGCTTGCTCGTGTGCATGGCGGCGTTTCGGCGCAAGCACGTAGCAGGGGAGTGCCAGCATGCTAAACGGCCCGCATTCGCGCTTGAATGCGGGCCGTGCTTGGCTCTACGAGCTCTACGAGCAACTCCATGCGAATCGCGCGTCGCCCGCTCCAATTTCGAAATTGCATTTGACGATGCCGACGTCGATTTTCGCGAGCGATCCGCGCGAGGTGGGCCGTACTTTCACCACGTTTCCCGCTTCAAGGCGGATGACGAAATCCTGCCTGTTCATGGCGGTGGGGGCGAGCATTGCGGCATCCATGCCCGATTCGAACCACGCGGGCATGACGGCGATTCCATCGGAAAGCTCGTAGCACCTGCTATTCGGTTTGCTCTTGCGCGGGGAACCATGCGTTTTGCCATAGCCCAAGGCGATGACGCAGTAGAGCTTTTCGCCCTTGAAGATGGCGCATGCGGCGTTGCGCTTGTTGTACGTGCCCGCAACCCAGCAGCTGTCGATGCCCATGGTGCGCGCCTGAAGCACGATGCGCTGGCCGTAATAGCCGATGCGCTGTTCGACGTTTGCTTCCTTTTTGCCAACGCAGCATATATATGTGTGCACGCCTTCGAAGTGGCCATACTTGGCCAATATCCCCTTGAACGCAACGGGGTTGTTTTTTACGAGCTGCAGGCGAAGGTTTCCTTCGGCATTGGCTTCGTCTACGAGTTTCTGAAGAGCGTCGAGTGTGGGGGTGTCGATGGGTTGTTCGGTATACGACCGCACGGAGTGGCGCTCTGTAACGGCTTCGATGAGATTCATGGTGACTCCTAATCTTGTTTCGTTACAGTTTAGGGGTGCGCGATTCCTTTTGGCTAAATGTCACGGTCATGTTGAAATGCCGAACGCATAGGGTTACCTGTCCCCCGAACCACACTGGGTGGGGGTAATGCCCTCCTAAATTTGCTTTGGAATGCGCTTTGCATACCCCACGCTTACGTATGCAGAAAAAGCGGTTATCGCCCCATTTCGCGGGGCTGAAAAGGGCGTTATCGCATGAGAATGGCGAAATATGCGGTCGAATGAATATTGACAGCCTTACTGAGTTATGTTTTTGAGAATAATCCCTCAGTAAACGCATATTTTCCCTGATGAAAGCTTTGTTTCTAATCAGATAGCATTTAGGTTCAATTCCCGAAAAATCGAAAAGTCAATAACCGTCTACCGACAAATACGTACCGTCTACCCCGTAAAAGAAACGATTTTTCAATACTTACAAATTCTCCTTGCAATTCGATTCCCAGCATGCAATGGTTTGCACGTTCCGCTTATTTCGGCCTACGGGTAAGGGCCTACCGCGGAAATGCATAATGCAAATCGCACGAGAGAGAAAAGGAGGGCGTTCATGACCGGAGTCAACGTTAAGAGCGAGATCGGACCTCTTAAGAAGGTCATTCTCCACCGTCCCGGTAACGAGCTTCTCAACCTCACCCCCGACACGCTCGAGCGACTGCTGTTCGACGATATTCCGTTCCTGGAAATCGCTCAGCAGGAGCACGACGCATTCGCGCAGGCTCTGCGCGACAACGGCGTAGAGGTGGTTTACCTCGAGGATCTCATGGCTGAAACCATCCGCGACAATGCGGAACTGCGCAGCCAGTTCATCGAGCAGTGGATCGAGGAGGCGAATGTCCACACTGAAAAGTGGCACAAGATTCTGCATTCCTACCTCGATTCCGAGTACGCCGACGCCAAGGCCCTCGTAGAGAAGACCATGACGGGCATCACGCTCGACGAGCTTGACATCGACCGCACCAACAGCCTGGTCGACCTCGTCAGCAGCCCCACGGAAATGGTCTGCGACCCCATGCCGAACCTGTACTTCACCCGCGACCCGTTCGCGATGGTCGGCAACGGCGTCACCATTCACCGCATGTACTCCGTCACGCGTAACCGCGAGACCATCTACGGCAAGTACATCTTCGACAATCATCCCGATTTCAAGGGCACGCCGCAGTACTACAGCCGCGACTGGGCCTTCAGCATCGAGGGCGGCGACGTGCTCAACATCAACGAGCATGTGCTGGCCATCGGCATCTCGCAGCGCACCGAGCCCGACGCCATCGACACGCTCGCCCAGAGCATCTTCCACGATGAGCGCTCCAGCATCGACACGATCCTGGCGTTCGACATCCCGAACAGCCGCGCGTTCATGCACCTCGACACGGTGTTCACGCAGATC
>NZ_JAZZJS010000043.1:0-30560 GCF_056180635.1 Denitrobacterium sp.
AGTGAAGGTGCTGGGCTGCTACCCCGTGGCGTAGCGCCTACGAGAAGAGCCTTCCCGCTTCCAAGCGCAAGAACCCCTCGCGCTCCAAATCGGAAAGAATGGACGCATACGCATCCTGCGGAACGATTTCCCTGCCCTGAGATAACTCGAACGCATCGAGCGAGGACTTCATGTGCTCGACGGGGATTCCCGGATGCGAAAGGAGCTCACGCACGATGAATGCGCGCTTCTGCCTGCGCGAACCCTCGAACTTGCTCTGGCGCGTATAGGATTTCGATCGGCGCGAGGCATTGCCCTTCGTCTGCTTGATATGCGCGCCCCAGTCGAGCAGCGCATAGTACCAGCGGCGCGCATCGTCATCAGGGCACGCATCGCGCACCAGGGGTTCGAGCTGCTTGTCGCTTACCTGGTCGCTTCCCGGGAAAAACTGATCGATGAACACGGTGCGCACGTTCGTCTCGATGTACACCGAAGGCCGGTTGTAGGCGAACGCGATGATGCCAGCCGCGGTAGAGGGCCCGATTCCAGGCAGGGAACGCAAGTCGTCCTCGCCCTCCGGCAATGCCCCGCCAAAGCGATCCTGGCATTCCTGCGCGCATTTCAAAAGCGAAAGAGCACGGCGATTGTATCCCAGCCCCTGCCACAGCTCCAACACGGCAGAGGATTCCGCCTGGGCAAGATCGCCCAGCGTGGGAAACGCCTCAAGAAAACGAGGCCAGTACTCCAGCACGCGCTTAACCTGCGTTTGCTGGAGCATGACCTCAGATAGATACACAGCGTACGGGTCGTCGACGTAGCGCCACGGAAGGCCGTTGCGCTCATAGCGCTCCCCCGCCTCGTATACGCGCTCGCGGAACGCGGAAAGGGAGAGCATGGGCTCCGTCTGACCCGTCATGAATGGCAGATGCCCCTTTAGGCCGAGCTACTCGGCTTCGGCAGCCAGCTCGGCGGCGCGCTTGTGAATGTCCATGTAATCGGAGGGCTCGTGCACGCCGGCCTTCGCAAGGGCTTCGACGTCGAGGCCAATGGCGTTGGCGACGCTCGCATGAACGTAGCGCAGGAAGTCTTCCTTCGTGCCGCCATCGAACACCTGCTGAAGGGTGATGGAAGCGAAGAGGGCGTTCAGCACCTCGTCGGCTGCCTGCCACACCTTGTTGAAGGAGCAGCGCGCGCTGCGCGTGCAGGTTTCGGGGTCGGCTGCGCAATTGGAGATGGTCACCGGGCCCTGCAGAGCGCAGAGCACATCGAGAATGGTGACCTTGTTCGGGTCGAGCGATAGCTTCAGACCGCCGCGAGAACCGCGCGTGGTATGCACATAGCCAGCTTTAGCCAAGTCATGCTGAATCGTTCGAGCGAAAGCGTAGGGAATGTCTTCCTCTTCGGCGACTTCTGCAATGGAAACATACTGGTCTCTGTGATTATACGCAGCTCGAAGAATGCGGCACGCATAGTCACAACGACGTGTTAACTCCATTATTTTCCATCCTTACCCAAAAAATCAGTATCTTTCTTGTCTAGCTCTATGCGAAGCGAATCGACCAGCGACTCTTCCAAGGCGCGATATTCCTTCGAATCGATGGGCTGATACAACGCGATCTTCTCGTACAGGTTCTCTTTCGTGACCGGAATGTACGTACGCTTGCGAACGCTTTGGTTGTACGCTTGCTCGACGGCGTTGCGTGCAGCCGTGTACATGTCGAATCGCGTCATATGCTTCGAGTAGGAGATCAGTTCATCTCGATCCAGGAAACGGAGCGACGGGAAGAGCGCGCATGCATGCTGCCATATTGCGGCGCGTTCCCGCTTACCCGGCGTATCGATCTGAACAATATCGACGGGGTGAAGAATATCATAGAAAAACGGTTCCAGATCCTTCTCTTCGCCGCATGAAGCAAGAACCCACACATCTGGATGCTCAACCGACGCACGAATGAAGTTTATGGCCTCGCGAGCGCCGCGCGTGAGCTGCTGCGGGAAGGCTCCGTCGCCCTCTTCGGAGTCGACGGAAACGGGAGCTCCCCACATGTCGATGTTCTCGAGCATGAGAACGGCAGGGCCCTGGAAGCCCGTGTGCGAGAATTTCGCCTTGCCGCGGAACTCGCGGGATGTCATGATGCAGAGCACCGGATAGCCCTGGGGGCTCACGTCCATGAACATGCGCACAACGGGCAGGCCGAGTTCGCCGGCCGTGGCGAGCATGAAGCGATTGGCATCTTCCCTCGCCTGCGAGCGGAAGAGAATCGTCTCCACCGACGGAATGGATTCCAGGCCATGGCGCTTCGAGAGCATTTCCATGAACTCGTTGAATTCAACGTCGTCGCCCATGCCGATGCCGCGTTCGCGCATCTTCTTGATTGCCTTGTCGTAGCCGATAAGGTCGGCATACGTGAATGTCTCGTTATCAGATTCGCGGGAATCTTCATCCTGGTCATCGGAAGGGGGCTCGACTCCGAGCAGTTCGGACATATCCTGAACCTCGTCGTGTGTGAAGCCGAATTCCTCGAGCTTCTCGAGCGCCATGCTCTGTAAGGCTTCGGCATTGCGCGCCGTTTCCTCGCCCGTTGCATACGGTTCGAGCTTCTCGAACACGTATTCCGCCAACGCGCGCTCCTTCAGCTTGCACGCGATGTTCCAGGCGCGACGCAAGCCCTCGATATACTGGGGCTCTACCTCGCCATGACCCTGGTTTGCCGTGTCGAACGCAGCGATATACAAATGCGCGGCCTGGGAAAGGCGTTCGCTTTCGTAGGCGCGTGCAGCCATGCGCAGAAAGCCCTGCGCGCTGCTGATTTCGTTATCTTGACCAGATGTATTTCCCGAGCTGGGGGTTCTACCGAACATACCACCATCTCCTTAGTCTTGCCATTGGGCGATCTGCCAACCTCGGCGGCGTGCTTCCCTGGTAAGCGTGGAATCGGGAGTGACCGCAACGGGGTTTTCGGCCATTTCGAGCATAGGGACATCGGAATGATGATCGCCATAGGCATAAGATACCATCCAACTACCCTTTCCAAAAACGGCATCGGCGTATCGCCGCAAAGCTGACACTTTTTCGGTACCTTCAACAGGCAAACCCTTCACAGTCCGGGTGTAGCAATCGTCGCCGTCGACTTCCATGCGCGTGCAAACGGCGTGGTCGATGGGCTGAAAGTCCATGGCGCGGCGAACGATGGCCTGCCACGTGGCGGAGACGATGACCACGACGCGCCCGGCTTCGCGGTGCTCGTTCATGCTCTGGATGGCACTGGGGCGAACGCGCTCGGCGATAACCTCGTCGTAGAAGCGCATGAGGTACTCGTCGACCTCGCCGGCCTTCTGCCCGCCGAACGCGGTGAAGACCTGGGAGCGCACCCAACTCTCGTTCTGGGGCAGGCGCAACTTGTAGGCGATGGCCCAAAAACCAATGCCCAGGGCACGGAAAAAGTTGAGCTTGCCGCGGAAGAGAAGATAGCGAACGAGGAGCACGGGCGAGTTCCCGCGGATGCAGGTTCCGTCAAAATCGTAAAGCACCAGCTCAACAGGCTTATGCGTAACCGATTCCGTTTCTTCCATACTCCAACTTCCGCTATGGGGGTTTATCACTCGAATGAAGTATTATAGCGTTCGCCCTAGAAGGCGCAAGCATCGCTACCCCAACTTGTCGAACTGAGCGTTGTAGAGCCTTGCATAGAAGCCGTCACGCGCCAGCAACTCGCTATGCGTACCCTGCTCGACCACGTCTCCCCCGTCGATGCAGAGGATGAGGTCGGCGTCGCGAATCGTGGACAGGCGATGCGCGATCACGAAGCTCGTGCGGCCCTTCATGAGGTTATCCATGGCAAGCTGAATCTGCGCTTCCGTACGCGTGTCGACCGAGCTCGTTGCCTCGTCGAGGATGAGCATCGAGCGGTTAGCCAGAATGGCTCGCGCGATGGTGATGAGCTGGCGTTGCCCCGCGCTGATGTTCGTAGCGTCTTCATTGATGACCATGTCGTAGCCACCGGGCTGGGACATGATGAAGTGATGCGCGTGCGCCGCCTTCGCGGCCTCCTCCACTTCCTCATCGGTAGCTGCAAGGTTTCCGTACCTGATGTTCTCGCGAATCGTCCCGTTGAAGAGCCAGGTCTCCTGGAGCACCATCGATATATGCGAACGCAGGCTCGACCGGCGCAGCGAGGAGATGTTTCGTCCATCGACGGTAATGGCGCCGTCATCCACATCGTAGAAGCGCATGAGGAGCTTCACGAGCGTGGTCTTGCCCGCGCCCGTCGCGCCTACCAGGGCAACCATGCTGCCCGCCTCGATTCGCGCCGAGAAGTCGCGAATGACCGGCTCGCCTTCCTCATACGAGAACGACACGTGGTCGAATGCCACATCGCCCCGCACCGCATCGATATCGTCCGCGCCTTCCTCGCGCTCCTCTTCCACGTTCAGGAACTCGAAGATGCGCTCCGCGGCGGCAGCCATCGTCTGAAGCTCGTTCGCCACCTGCGTAATCTGCTGAACGGGCTGCGTGAAGTCCTTCACGTACACGATGAAGGCCTGAATGTCGCCCACGGTGATGGAACCGCCAACGACCAGGAAGGCACCCAGGACCGCTACGACGATGTAGCCCATGTTAGTAACGACATTCATGACGGGCATCATGAGGCCGCTCACGAAACGCGACTTCCAGCCCGATTCGTACAGGCGGTCATTCGCCGCGGCGAAAACCTGGGCCGCAGCATCCTCGCGACGAAACGCCTTCACCACTTCATGGCCCGAGAAGACCTCCTCGACGACGCCGTTGATTTCGCCAAGCGCATCCTGCTGCATGCGGAAGTACCGGCGGCCACGCTTCATGACCATGCCCAGAAGCACGGCCGAGACGGGAAGGATGAGAAACACCGCCAACGCCATGATGGGCGAGATCCAGAGCATGATGCCCACGACGCCCACAATCGTCACGAACGAGGTGACGAGCGTAGTGAGGCTCGTGTTCAGGCTCTGGCCAAGCGTGTCGACATCGTTGGTGATACGCGAGAGCACATCGCCGGTAGACGCGCTCTCGAAATAGCCCATGGGGATGCGGTTGATCTTCTGGCTGATGCGCTCGCGCAGGCGGAAGCAGGCATCCTGCGTAACGAAGGACATAAGCCAACCCTGGGCGAACGAGGCGAACGCCGAGACGAGGTAGATTGCCAGGGCGATGAGCAGCGTCGTTCCAATTGCATTGAAGTCGATGGAGCCCTCGCCCGCAAGACTCGCCACGTAGCCTTCGTAGAGGATCGTGGTCGCCTGGGAAAGTACCTTCGGACCCACGACGGAAAACGCCGTCGAGGCGATTGCAGCCGCGAACACTAGGAACAGGCGCCCCTTATATGGCGAGAGCATAGCGGCTATCTGCCGCAACGCGCCACGAAAATCGCGCGGCTTTTCGCCGACCATACCGCGCGGACCATGCGGCCTGCGGCGCCTATCGGCGCTGCGCTGCAAATCAGCACCACGTAGAGCCATGCTAGAGCACCTCCCCTGCTGCCTCGTTGCCAGCCGGACGAGCATCGTCGCCAAGCTTCAACTGGGAACGCGCGATGTCCGCATAGGTACCGCACGACGCGAGCAGCTCTTCATGCGTGCCCATGCCAACGACCTTGCCCTCGTCGAAGACGATGATGCAGTCGGCTTGGGAAACGGTGGCGATACGTGCAGCCACGATTACGCAGGTCGAATCGCCCAGCTCCTCCCGGAGCGCGCGACGTAGCGCGGCATCGGTGGCGTAGTCGAGCGCACTCATGCTGTCGTCGAACAGGAACCCTCGCGCATGCATCGCCAAGGCGCGCGCAATGGCAAGGCGCTGCCGCTGCCCACCCGAAACGTTCGTTCCGCCCTGCGAAATGGAAGAGTCGTAGCCATCGGAAAGTTCCTCCACGAACGAGGATGCCTGCGCGACTTGTGCCGCACGATGCACCGCCTCGCTATCGATGTCATCGGAGCCGTAGGAGATGTTAGATGCAACCGTTCCGCTGAACAGGAACGACTTCTGCGGAACGTAGCCGAAGGTGCCGCGCAGCGCATCGAGCGACAGATTGCGCACATCCACGCCATCCACGAGCACCTCGCCGCTTTGCGGGTCGAAATCGCGCATGATGAGCTTGAGCACCGTCGACTTGCCCGAACCCGTGGGGCCCACGAGCGCGACCATGTTGCCCGAAGACACCTTGAAGCTCACGTGCGAGAGCACGGGCTCTTCGCTCCCCTCGTAGGAAAACGTGACGTCGCGGAACTCGATTTCGGCACCCGCACGCATAACGCGCTGGTCATCGAGAGGATGTTCGGAATCGGCAATCGACAGCTCGGCCTCGAGCACCTCATCGATGCGCTTCGCCGAAACCTCGGCCCGCGGCAGAAGGATAGCGAGCATGGAAAGCATCATGAAACTCGAAACGATGGCAATCGTGTAGGTGACGAACGCCATGACGTCACCCGTCTGCATGTCGCCAGCCGCCACCGCCGACGAGCCAACCCACACGATGAGCACCGACATGCCATTCATGACGAGCATCATGCCGGGACGCATGAACGACATGACGCGATTGACGAATAGCTGCGTGCGCTTCAAGTCGTCGCTCGCGTCGCGGAACCGCTCCTCCTCGCGCTGCTGGCGATTGAACGCCCGGATGACGGGAATGCCCGTAAGCATCTCGCGCGCGACGAGATTGACCTTGTCGATGAGCTTCTGCATGCGCCTGAACTGCGGCATGGTGAAATACACCAGAAGGGCCACCACAAGCAGGACCACTGCGATGCCGATGCCGATAATCCACGTCATGGAGGCGTTGGACGTGATAACCATCACGATGCTGCCCAAAGCCAGAATGGGCGCGTAAATGACCATGCGCATGAGCATGTAACTGACGATCTGGATGCGCTGGATGTCATTCGTGGCGCGCGTGATGAGGGAGGCGACGGAGAAGGAGTTCGTCTCGGCCTCGGAAAACGCGACGACCTTCCCGAATAGCTGCTCGCGCAGGGTGCGGCCAATGGACGCGGAAACGCGGCTCGCCAAAAACGAGATGGACACGGCCGCGACGACGCCCAGAAGCGTGACGCCCAGCATGGCGGCACCCGTGCGCAAGAGATATGCCTGCTGGATGGCGGCAACGTCGACGCCTTCGGCGCGATACTGCTCCACCAGTTCGAGCGCTTCCTGCGGAGTGGCCGCCTCCACGCCCGACTGCTGGATGCCAACATCCACGATTTCCGAAGTGAACTTGGGAATGGCCAAGTCGCATGCTGCCTGCACGGCAAGCAAGACGACGATGACCAGAACGATGCCCACATAGGGCTTCAAATACCTAATAGAACGCACGAGAACCTTTTCCTCAAACGAAAAATGCTCAATGGATACTAACCGTATACGCCCCAAAATAAGTTGCGTACAACTGATTGATACCAATACGTGACTTTCGAAGCGCGAAAGCGGCGGCGAATACGCATGCGGCACATGCAAATGCGGCTGGAATACACCAGCCGCATTACAGGCGCCGGCAAGCCGGCAAGCTATTCTTTCGCCCGCGCAACACGCGCTACATACTGCGCATGCGAAGCGTTCTCATGGCGTTCAGAATCGCGATGACGCTCACGCCCACGTCGCCGAACACGGCAAGCCACATATTCGCGATGCCGATGAACGGCAGGGCCAGAATCATGATGAGCACCTTCACGCCAATGGCGAACACGATATTCTGACGAACGATGCGCATGGTCTTGCGCGCAAGGCCAATCGCATACGCGATTTTGCCAGGTCGGTCGTCCATGAGCACGATGTCAGCCGCTTCGATGGCGGCGTCGCTGCCCATGGCGCCCATGGCAATGCCCACGTCGGCGCGCATGAGCACGGGCGCGTCGTTCACGCCGTCGCCCACGAAGGCAACCTTATGCTTCGCGTCGGCGCGTTCGAGGAGCTCCTCCACGATATCGACCTTATTCTGCGGCAGAAGCTGAGCGCGATATTCGTCGACGCCCAATTCCGAGGCAACGGCCGCCGCAACTTCCTCGCAGTCGCCCGTGAGCATGACGCTCGTTTTCACGCCGGAAGCGCGCAGGCTCGCGATAGCCTCCTTCGCATCTTCCTTCACCACGTCGGCAATGACGATATGCCCCACGTACTCGCCGTCGACCGCCACATGCAAGATGGTGCCCACGAGCTCGCATTCGGGGTACTCGATCTGGGCCTCCTCCATGATGCGATTGTTGCCCACAAGCACCTTGTGAGCCGACACGAGCGCGTAGACGCCCTTGCCGCCATGCTCCTCCACATGCTCGATGCGACTCGCGTCAACCACGCCGGAATAGCTCTCGCGCAGCGAGATGGCAATTGGATGGTTCGAATGCGCTTCCGCATGTACCGCGTAGGAAAGCACGTATTCCGCGTCGATGCCCTCGGCAGCATGGATGGCCACCACGCCAAAGGTGCCGTTGGTGAGCGTGCCCGTCTTGTCGAACGCGACCGTGTCGACCTGCGAGAGCGCTTCCAGATAGCTCGAGCCCTTCACCAGCACGCCCGATCGCGAAGCAGCGCCAATGCCGCCGAAGAACGAGAGGGGCACGCTAATGACCAGCGCGCAGGGGCAGCTAACCACCAGGAACACCAACGCGCTCTGCACGCTCGCGGAAAGCGAGCCTCCCAATACCAGCGGGCCCGCAAGTGCGATGAGCGCGGCCAGTCCCACGACGATTGGCGTGTAGTAGCGCGCGAAACGCGTGATGAAGTTCTCCGTACGCGCCTTCTTCTCGCTCGCATTTTCAACGAGCTCCAAAATGCGCTGCACAGTGCTTTCGCCGTAGACGCTCGTGGTGCGCACAGTGAGGAGGCCCGTCATGTTAACGCAACCGCTGATTACCTCGGACCCAGCCTCCACGACGCGCGGAACGCTCTCGCCCGTGAGGGCGCTTGTATCAAGCTGGGACGAGCCTTCCACGACCACGCCATCCAGAGGCACGCGTTCGCCCGGTTTCACGACAATGAAGGAACCAACCTTGATAGTATCGGGGCCAACTTCGATAATTTGCCCATCTTTCTTCAGATTGGCAAATTCCGGCGCGATGTCCATCATATCGGCAATGGAACGACGCGTCTTGCCAACGGCGTAGCTTTCGAACAGCTCGCCCACCTGGAAGAAAAGCATGACGACTGCGCCCTCTGCCATATGAGGCTCCGCCTCGGGAAAGAACACGAGGGCGAAGGCGCCGATAGTGGCAATCACCATGAGCAGGTTCTCATCAAGTGGCTGCCTGTGACGAATGCCGTGCCATGCGCCGGCGAGCACGTCGTAACCAGCAATGAGGTACGGTACGAGGAACAGAGCGAACTCTATCCAGATACCGCCCGGAATGGAATCGAAGACATGGAACCCTTCGGAAAGGATTTCCAAAACGACGAAAATCGAGAGGGCAACAACGATTCGCTTGAAGAGCTTCGTTTGTTTCTTAGTCAGCTTAAGTTTCATGAGCAGGATGCGCTACCTAGACGAGCACTTCGCAATCGGGCTCGATATCATTGAAAATCTTTACGGATTGACCAAGAATGTCCTGGAACAGCGCATCATCGGCATCGAGCGTGAACTTGAGCGTCATCGCGTTAACGCTTGCCGAGGCTACTCCATCGAGCTTCTCGATACGACTCTGGATCTTCCCAGCGCAATTGGGGCAGATTTCACCGTCGAGCTTGATTACCTTGCGCATTTCTATTCCTTTCGCTATTCGCAAATATGAGACATACCTTGGGAAAGCATGGTGTACACATGGTCGTCGGAAAGCGCGTAGATGATCTGCTTGCCATCTTTGCGGAAGCGCACCAGGTGCGATTGCTTCAAAATGCGAAGCTGATGCGATACGGCACTCTGCGACACGCCCACGACTTCGGCGATTTCGGCAACGCAGCGCTCGCGCTCGATAAGAGCATAGAGAATGCGAATGCGCGTTGTGTCGGCGAACACCTTAAACAGGTCGGCCAAATCGTAGAGCATTTCCTCGCTGGGAACCTCGCCCTCGGGCAGAACGCAATCGATGGTTGCTTCGGTATCCATAACGCCTCCTTACTACATATGCACATCTGTTCATACGTTATATCGTCAGGATAGAATCATGGGTAACGTAAGTCAATACATTATTTGATTTGGGTGCAAGAAACGTCCTGGTGGGCCCTTCGAACGCATATACTCGGTTCATGGAACAGCTTTTCACCGATATACTCGCCCTGCTACGTAGCAACGGCGCGCTCGACCAGAAGTCGCTCGACGCGCTCCTGCGCGCTTACAACGCGCGTAATCATGAAAGCACGCGCACGTACGCGAAGAAGAAGATCCTGCCGTACTACCTCGGCGTGAAGGACCGAAACCCCACCCTCTGGGAATCATGGAAAATCACGCAAGAAGAGGAAACGGAGCTCTTCAAGGAGCTGCGCATGAAGCCGCGCAGAAGTGCCTCGGGCGTTGCCACCATCACCGTTATCACGAAGCCCTGGACCTGCGGCTCCAATTGCATATACTGCCCCAACGACATACGCATGCCGAAAAGCTACCTGCACGCCGAACCGGCATGCCAGCGCGCGGAGCGGGCGTATTTCGACCCGTACCTGCAAGTTGGCGCTCGCCTGCGAGCGCTCGTTCAGATGGGGCACGCAACCGATAAAGTCGAGCTCATCGTCCTCGGAGGAACGTTCACCGACTACCCCGAGTCATACCAGATCTGGTTCGTAAAAGAGCTTTTCCGCGCGCTGAACGACCACGCCATCGAAATGGAAACGTGGAAATCGCGGCAGGAGGCCTATGCCAGCGCGGGCATCGCGCGCGACGAGGAAGACCTCGAGCGCCAAACATGCACGCTGCAGCGCGACATACGCGACGGGCGCGTTAGCTTCAACGAAGGCGTGACGCGACTCTACAAGACGGGTGCATGGCAGAACGCATCAAACTGGCAAAGAGCCACGTTCAGCGAACTCGAGCATGAGCATGCGCGCAACGAGGAAGCCGCGCACCGCGTCGTGGGCCTCGTAGTCGAAACGCGCCCCGACGCCATCACGCCACAATCGCTCACGAAACTACGCGCATACGGATGCACGAAGGTGCAGATAGGCGTGCAGAGCTTGCAGGAACGCATCCTGCGCGCCAACAACCGCAAGCTCAGCCTCGCCACGATACAGAACGCATTCGATCTGCTCCGCCTCTTTGGCTTCAAGATCCACGCTCACTTCATGGTGAACCTGGCGGAAGCAACGCCGCAAGGCGATATAAGCGATTACCGCACGTTCGTTACGGGCGCACCCTACCAGCCCGACGAAGTGAAGCTCTACCCTACCGCGCTCATCGCGGGCACCGACTTAGAGTTACTCTATCGCGAAGGCTCCTGGGCGCCCTACGACGAAGAAACGCTTGTGAACGTGCTCGCGCAGGACGTCGTGAACACGCCGCCATTCATTCGCATCTCTCGCATGATCCGCGACTTCTCGTCGAACGACATCGAAGCGGGCAACAAGAAGACGAACCTGCGCCAGATGGTCGAGTCGAAGCTTCGGGAAAGCAATGCGCACGTTAGGGAGATTCGCTTCCGCGAGATTGCCGGTAGCGACATCGACCCCGGCGAACTCACGCTAGGCGTCTACCCCTATGAGACCCAGGCGACAAGCGAACGATTCCTGCAATGGACGCTTCCCGATGGACGCATCGCGGGCTTTCTGCGCCTATCGCTCCCCCATAGGGACGCGCAGGCGAAATACGGCGCAGGCGAGCTGCCCACCAGCCCCAACGACGCAATGATTCGCGAAGTGCACGTATACGGCAGCGCCGCGCACATAGACGGGCATGACGGAACCGCACAGCATCTGGGCCTGGGCAAGAAGCTCATCGAGCGCGCATGCGAAATCGCGAAAGACGCAGGCTATACGGGCATCAATGTCATCAGCTCCGTGGGCACGCGCCCCTACTACCGCAAGCGCGGCTTCGTGGATGACGGCCTCTACCAGAAACGCCCCCTGCACTAGCGCAGCAACGAAAGAACCCTCGCGCCAATGCGGCAGCGAGGGCTCTTGAGCTATCGGGGAGGATTTACGCTTCGCGCGCAAACTCGCGCATCGCCTCACGCACGATACGGGCACTGTCGCGCGCGGCCTTGCGCTCGAACTCGTCGTACGAAACGAAGTCGCTGCCATCGGCCTTATCGGAAATGGAACGAACCACCACGAACGGTATGCCGTTAATGCTGCATGCCTGTGCAATGGCCGCACCTTCCATATCGCAGCAAATCGCGGAAAAATCGTCGATGATACGCGCTTTCGTTTCGGCATCGCCCACGAAGCGATCGCCCGACGCGATACGCCCACGATGCGCGCCAATGTCGCTCGCGGCTGCTTGAGCAGCAGAAACAATGCGCTCCGCCATGAATTCGCTCGACTCGTACGAGACGGGCATGCCGGGAATCTGGCCGATTTCGTACCCGAAGATCGTCGCGTCGACATCATGCTGCACGCAGTCGGTGGAAACCACGATATCGCCGATGTTGATGCTGGCGTCGAGAGAACCCGCAGCGCCGGTATTAAGCACATGGCTCACGCCATAGCGGGCGATGAGAATCTGCGCGCACAGTGCGGCGTTCACCTTGCCCACGCCACTGCGCACGACGACGCACTCAACGCCATCGAGCAGGCCTTCGTTGAATTCCATCCCCGCATACTGCGAGGCAGCGCGGCTGGAAAGCTCATCGATGAGGGTATCGACCTCGACTTCCATAGCGCCGATGATGCCGATTTTCATAGGGGCTCCTAAGAACGTGTTTTATCCGCGCCTGATGATATCAACAACCACGATCATGGACAGGACGAACGCTCCCAGATAGCCAAAAAACGACAGGGCCGGCACGCCCACGATGCTAACGGAGCCGCCTACGAACAACATAAGGCTCGAACCAATGAACAGGCCAGCATCGATGATGGCCAAACTGAGCCTGTTGACGATCTTCGAAAGGTTCGCCATGGGAGCCTCGGAGCCAATGAGGTCCATGTTCACCTTAACCTGCCCGCGCGTGAGCATGCGCAGGGCCTCGCCAGAATACGCAGCTGCACCCGTGAGCCCCTTGGCTGCACGGCGCATATCGAGCGCGGCATCTTCGAGCGCATCGCGCGCCGTGGCGATGGGGTCTTCGGTGTTCTTCAGATGGTTGTTGATAATGGTGATGACATTGCTGCTCTTGAGAAATGGCGCGATGGTGCCTTCCATGGTTACGATGCCACGCGACACGCTCGTGACCGACGGGGGAAGCGTGACCTTGGAGGAGCGCGTCAGCGTGAACACGTCGCTGAGGAACAGGCCGATGTCCAGGTCGGCCACCTCGACGGAGCCATAATCGGCCACCATGAGGTCGAGTTCGGCCAGGAAGCTTGCGTGGTCGATTGCCGTATTGTCGCGCTGCACGGCAAACGAGAGCAAGGCATCTTTCAGCTCGGAAGAGCTTTGGACGCCAATCGCATGGATGATATTTCCAAAGCCGTTCCTGTCACGCGGGGAAAGACGGCCCATGATACCCAAGTCGATGTAGACGATCTGCCCATCGCGCACGAGAATATTGCCCGGATGCGGGTCGGCATGGAAAAACCCATGCTCCAGAATCTGCGTTGCGTAATTGTCGATGAGCTTCTCGCCAATTTCCTCGAGGTCGTAGCCATTTTTCTTCAGCTGATCGATGTCGGCGATGGAGATGCCCTCGACGTATTCCATGACGAGCACCGATTCGCTGCAGAGCTCGCGATACACCTTGGGGCACGTGATGAAGCGAACGCCCTCGTTCAAGCGCGCGAATTCCTCGAGGTTGCTCGCTTCGATGAGGAAGTCGGTTTCCTCGAGGAACGTCGACCAGAGCTCTTCGACCACGTCGTTCAGGTTGAGCATCTGGTCGCCCTTCACCATGCGCGTCGCACGGTGCGCGAGCGTGCGCATGATGGCAATATCCAGCGCCATCTTCACGCGTACGCCAGGACGCTGGATTTTAAGGGCCACCACTTCCCCGCTTACGAGGCGCGCCTTATGCACCTGGGCAAGCGAAGCGGACCCCAGCGGTTTGGGGTCGATGGCATCGAAGAGCGCGTCGATGCGCTCGGCGCCGAATTCGTCCTCGAGCGCCTTGTGCATCTGGTCGTACGGCAGAGGGTCGCACTGCGCCTGGAGCTTCGCGAGCTCCTCGCAATACACCTTCGGCAGAATCTCGGAACGCGTGGAAAGCGTCTGGCCGATTTTCACGAAGCTGGGACCAAGGTCCTCGATCATCGCGCGGAACTCCTCCGGCGTAATGCCCGAGAAGAAATGATGCTTGCGCACGATGCTCGTGATCTCGCGCAGACGACGCGTGCGCGCCTTGCGCGAAAGGTCGAATTTATGCTCGGGGTCGATTTCCGACCCCGAATTGAAAATGTATCGAAGCAGATTGTTGTCGGGCACGGGCGTACCTTACAAGCGGTTATTCGGCGTCTTCGGCCTTAACCTCTTCGACTTCCTGAACTTCGGCGGTAACGTCGACGGGCTGGGCATCTTTGGCGTTGAGCTTTTCGGCAAGCTCGGCAGCCTTCGCCACGAAAGCGGCGCGTTCCTCTTCCGTCATAAACGACATGCGCGCCTCGAGTGCAGCGTCGCGGACCTGAGCCGCGCCATCAGCCGCCTTGCGCGTGAGTTCGGAATTGATATCTTTCCCCTGCTCGACAGTGAGTTCGCCTTTGGCGATCATCACGTCAACCAATTCCTTGGCCTTTTCGCCGGTAATCGCCATCGCGCCGATACCAGCCAGAAAAACGTTCTTGAAACCATCTCCCACGTTTGCCATGGCAAACCCCCTGTTCCTGGGAACTGACGATCCAATCGTTGATGCGTATTATAGTGCAATGGCCATGCATCAGGGCTAACGACAACAAACTGCAACCGTGCGACGCTTATTTCATGTCCAAACCGCGCGCGCATCGCAAGTGCGGTAGGATACACCCCATGGAAGAATTCAGAAACTATATAGGCGTCTTCGATTCCGGCGTAGGCGGCATCAGCGTGCTGAAAGAGCTGGTGCAAGCCATGCCGAACGAGCATTTCCTCTTCTACGGAGACTCCGCCCATGCCCCCTACGGCGACAAGAGCACCGAAACCATTGCCAGGCTATCCAACGGCATCGCCACGCGCATGATAGATTCGGGCTGCAAGGCCATCGTCATCGCCTGCAACACAGCCACGAGCGCCGCCGCTGAACAGCTGCGCGCCACCTGGCCAAACATCCCCATCATCGGAATCGAGCCCGCACTAAAGCCCGCTGCGCGCGCCTTCGCGCATGGCCGCATCCTGGTTATGGCCACCGCCGCCACGCTCAAGCTCGAGAAGTTTCACGAGCTGGCGCTTCATTGGGGCAGCAATTCCGAAATCCACACGCTCGCATGCCCCGGCCTTGCCGACCTCATCGAAACCGGCAACCTGGACTCGGCCGAAATACACGACTACCTGGCCGAAAAGCTTGCCCCCTACAAGGGCAACGTCGACGCAATCGTGCTGGGCTGCACGCACTACCCCTTCGTGAAGCGGCAAATCGCATCCATCATGGGTGATGTGCCGTTCTTCGACGGTGGCGAAGGCACCGCACGCCACACGAAACGCAAGCTACAGCAGCACGGAATCGAAGCCCCGGCAAGCCAGCAAGGGCGCGTCGCGTTCCGCAGCAGCATCGAAAGCGACGAGCAGAAAGAGCTGTACGAGCGCCTCTATCAGCTTCCCATCGACTAACGAACAAGGCCCCGCAACTTCAACGAGCTGCGGGGCCTTCGCATTGGATATGAAAGCGAATGCGGCTACACCGTTTCGAATGCCTGAGGATCGCGCGGCTTGCTCTGGCGAACGTTGACTTCGGCCTTCAGGCTCACGCGCGCGTTTTCGGGAACGCTGCTGGTGACGAAAGCGCTACCGCCAATGACAGAGCCCGCGCCCACGACCGTTTCGCCACCCAGCACGCTGGCATTTGAGTAGATGGTGACGTTGTCGCCGATGGTAGGATGGCGCTTCACGCCACGCAGGCCCTGACCGGCGCGCGTGGAAAGTGCGCCCAGCGTAACGCCCTGGTAGATCTTCACGTGCTTGCCGATAACCGTGGTTTCGCCGATGACGACGCCCGTGGCGTGGTCGATGAAGAAGTACTCGCCAATCGTTGCGCCGGCGTTGATGTCGACACCGGAATGGTCGTGCGCATACTCGCTCATGATGCGCGGAATGAGCGGCACGTTCTGCAGATAGAGCTCGTGCGCGATGCGATGCACGAAAATCGCGAACAGGCCCGGGTAGCTGAAGACGATCTCTTCCTTGCTGGATGCCGCAGGGTCGCCATCGAAGGCGGCCTGCACGTCGGTAAGCAGCACGCGCTGCACTTCGGGAAGACGGCGCAGAAACGTCTGCACTACCGCATCGACGCGCTTCTCGAGCTCTTCGGGGCTAATGATGGCATCCTCGAAGAGAAACGCCTCGCGCACCTGTATGGACAGCTGATGCTCGATGCGACTGAGCGATTCGCCGATGAAGTAATCGGAACGATGCAGCGTGGCCATATCGTCGCTGAAGTAACGCGGGAAGAGCACGCGACGCACTTCCTTGATGATATCGATAATGGCACCCCTACTGGGGAAATGACGGTCGATGCAGCTCAGGCACACCTCTTCGTTGGCGTAGTTCGCCGTGATGCCCTTGATTATGCCTTGCATGTCGCTTGCTTCGATCATATAAGCTCCTAGCGTTTGCCGGACCGGCCATACGCCGCGTCCTTTATTCTTTTGGGCTATTCTATCGCAGCATCGCGAAAAGGAAACCGAAAACAGAAGGCGATTGCTGGCAATAGCGAACTCGTATTCAAATGGTTGAATTCTGCCCATTCACCTGGCTGTTCCGAAAGCACGGCATGCAAGGCTTCGCATATTCATCTGCTATACTCGAAGAACCATTGATGATATGGAGGTAAACATGCAGAAATTCATCGCCGACCAATCGCTGTGGGAGCTCTTCCCCGATTCAGCTATCGCCATCCTCTCCTTCAAGGGCGTACAGGAGGCGAAGGAGCTTTCCGAGCAGGAAGCCGTCGAAGTGCGCCAGCTTCTGAACGACGCGAACGAAGCTGCTAACAAATACCTCACGAGCAACACCATTTCGCAGAACGCCGTGCCCGCTGCATGGCGCGCTGCATACCAGAAGTTCCCCACGAAGAAGGGCGCACGCTGCTCGATCGAGAACCTGCTCAAGCGCGTGCTGAAGGGCAATCCCGTGGGAACCATTGCCCCCTCGGTCGACATCACGAACTCAATCTCGCTGAAATACGCCTTCCCCATCGGCGTGGAAAACAGGGGCGCGTTCGTGGGCGACATCCATCTGGGCGCCATGCGGGGCGGCGAGGACTTCCTCCCCATCGGCTCCGATAAGCAGGAACCGCCCCTGCCCGGCGAAATCGCGTACTACGACGAGCAGGGCGCCATCTGCCGCTGCTGGAACTGGCGCGATGGCCAGCGCACCGAAGTCAACGATGCCACCACCGAGGAATTCGTTGCCATGGAATGCATCGAGCCCGAACGCATTGGCGAGCTGCGGGAAGCCATGGACGAACTCGCCGAGCTCATGGTGAAGTACCTGGGCGCCGAAATCGTTGCGAAGGAAATCGTGACGAAGGACAACCCCGAACTCGTTATCGGGTAACTAGGAAACCGCAACGCATGGGCGCCCGCAGCGGCGCCCATGCTTTAGGCGAAGGGGGCAATCATGCTCGTGCTCGTCGTCAATGCAGGGAGCTCTTCCCTGAAAAGCCAGCTCATCGAAACCGAAGGCAAGATCACGCGCATGAAATGCCTTGCCGAGAAAGTGGGCACGCCCCACGCGAGCATGGCCGTGAGCTTCGCCCCCGACTTCAAGAAGACCACCTATTCCGCCGCAAACCTCACCGTTTCGCAGTGCCTTCGCAAGCTCCTCGACATCATGGTCGAGGAAACCGACTCCCCCATTTCCGGGCTCGACCAAATAGAGGCCATCGGGAACCGCATCGTCGCAGGAGGGGAATACTTCACGAAAGCCACGCTCATCAACGAAGAGGCACGCTGCAACCTGGCAAAATGCGAAGAGCTCGCGCCACTGCACAACCCCCACGCCGACAGCTGCATCGACATGATGCGCGAACTGCTGCCCAATACGCCGCAAGTAGCCGTCTTCGACACGGCGTTCCATGCGACCATGCCCAAGAAGGCCTACATGTACCCGCTGCCCATGGAGTACTACGAGAAGTACCATATCCGCAGGTACGGCGCGCATGGCACGAGCCACCGCTACGCCGCGCAGCAAGCAGCCAACCTGCTGGGGCGGCCCCTGCGCGACCTAGGCCTCATCACATGCCACCTGGGCAACGGCGGATCCATCACCGCCGTGAACCACGGGCGTTCCATCGACACCACCATGGGCTTCACGCCCCTGGAAGGCCTGATGATGGGCACGCGCTCGGGGTCTATCGACCCAGCTATCATCACGTACATCATGCGCGAGGAGGGGCGCTCCTTCGACGAGATGGACCGCATCCTCAACCGCGAAAGCGGCGTGCTGGGCATCAGCGGCACGTCCGCCGACATGCGCGACGTGCTTGAGGCGGCGGCACGCGGCGACGAACGCGCGAGCCTGGCCATCGACATGTACGTCTACCGCGTGCAGAAGGCAATTGGCTCGTACTACGCCGCCATGACGCGCACCGATGCCGTCGTAATGACGGCTGGCATCGGAGAGAACTCCGCCGACCTGCGCGAGCGCATTTTCGCAGGGCTCGCGCATATGGGCATGATTCTGGACAAGGAGCGCAACGACGTTACGGGGCAAATAGGCATGAATCGCATCATCAGCATCGACGATAGCCCCATCAAGATCTGCGTCGTGACCACCGACGAAGAAATGCGCATCGCGCGCGAAACCGACAACCTCATCAGCCAGCTCTAATCGCTCAAAACGCGCAACAACCGGCGCACCACGCGCGCCAAAGGTGCGGTACCATAGCAAAAGCGCAGTTAAACGTTATTCTCAAAGGAAGTACTATGGTCCGCTTCTCCAACGCACGCCTCGATTACCTCATGCAGGAAGACGTTCCCTATATCGACCTTACGTCCGCCGTTCTGGGCATAAGCGATGCGCCAGGCGAAATGGAGTACTTCTCGCGTGAAGCGTGCGTCGTGGCGGGAGCGGAAATCGTCGCACGTCTCGCGCGCAACGCAGGCTGCGAAGCGCAGGTGCTTCGCGCTTCCGGAACGAGCGTTTCCCCCAATCAGACGATTGCTTCGGTCACGGGACCCGCAAGCGCGCTCCACCAAGTTTGGAAAGTCGGGCTCAACACGCTCGATCATCTTTCGGCAGTAGCCACGAAAACGCGCGCCATGGTCGACGCAGCGCACGAGGGGAACCCGAACTGCGAAGTGCTTACCACGCGCAAGAGCATGCCCGGCTGCAAAGACCTACTTGCCGAGGCCATCATGGCGGGTGGCGCATTTCCCCATAGGCTGGGGCTTTCCGAAACCGTGTTGGTATTCGACCACCACATCACGTTCCTAGGCGGTTTCGACGCGTTCCTGAAGCGCATCCCCGAACTGCGTAAACGCTGCATCGAGAAGAAGTTCTTCGTCGAGGCATCGCCCGAACGAGCGCTCGTACTCGCGGAAACGGACATCGATGGCCTGCAACTCGACAAGGTCCCCGTAGAGGAGCTGGCAAGCCTCGTACGCCAAATCCGCGCCATCAATCCGCGTATCACGCTCATCGCCGCAGGTGGCGTGAATGTCAACAATGCGGCGGCATATGCGGCAACAGGAGTCGACGGCATTGCGACAACGTGCCTCTACACGGCAAAGCCCATCGACATGTCGGTGCGCATGCGCGCGCTGTAGGCACGACAAGCCCCTTCTTCACGAGAAGCCCATCGCCCGTCAATAAAAAAAGAGGTGCTGACCTGCGTCAGCACCTCGAAGCAAAACACGCATCAGCGATATTGGCTAGCTCTCCCTTCAACCAACCAAGATATGCTACGCCTTCTGCACCGGGATGGTTACCTCCGTCTTAGCACCTACAAGCTTGTCGAGCTCAATAACATAATCGCCATCGCCGTCATACAGCATATAAAGGTGACCTTCGAGCGAAGCCCCGCTACGCATATCGTCAAACGTGCTGATCCCATCATCGAAATACGCGTACACCGAATCAAGCTTGGTTCCAGACGCGCCATACGAATTGACGTAGAACATGTTCAAGCCATGCGTTTCCTTGCTGTTATTGGTGATGGTCACGGGGACAACCACAATATCGCGCCCGTTGAGGTCGCTAAACTCGTTGGAAAGCGTGGTGAATTCAACGCTATTGCCAAAGGTAATCGAAAGGTCGTCGAACTCCACCGTCGAGCCCAGGGTGTACGACTGCGACGAGCTAGACTGGGACGACGACGTATCGGAAGAGGCGGAAGAGGTTCCGCTTGAAGAACTACTGGTAGACGAACTGCCACACCCAGCAAGCGATAAAGCCACAACAAGTGCAAACATCGAAACGAATACGGTCATCTTTTTCATCAATAATCCCCTCCTACATAATTGACACTAAGATGACAACATTGTACCCACTTAATGCGGCAATGCAAGCTAGCAAGGATGCTCAAGCACTCCACCTATAGCACCGGCTATAAGGAGAACCGAGAACAGAAAGAGCCCCACGGGGCTCTTTCAATTACGGGCAGCAGGACGCACGAGACCGGAACACGATCCTGGGCGCGCCAAAGTTAGTGCCTTCTAGCAAGCTTCCCAGTGCTACCGGTTGGCCCAGCTGCCTTCCTGGGAGTCGACGCTTTGCCCCGCGTCGCTCGTAGCGTTGATTGTGATGGCATTCCTATAGCCCTCGGCGAGCACGGTCAGGTTGGGGTCGCCCTCAACCTCGTTAAAGACCATTGATTCGTAATATCCGCTGGGCCCGAACTGCTCGTCCTCGCCATACCATTCGGTTCCAGTGGAGTCCTTCACGTAGTATTCGCCGCCCGGCAACCACGTCTCAACGGTACCGCCGCCCTTGATGAACAGGGTTTCAACCAAACTCATATCCTTGGCATACACCGAGATGTACGTTCCCTTGCTAGCGTCTTCCTCGTTGACGATAAAGTCGAGGATCATGTTATCGCTCGTCATGTTCGGGTCGTGGAAGAGCTCGCCAGTCTCCGGCATGGGCTGCACGCACTCGGTGGCACGCTGCTCCCAGTCGCCGTAAGCGCTCTTCTCGAAGGCTTCTTTCGCGCTGTAGTACTTGCCCGCATCGTACAGGGCGCATGCCCGATCGTACTCGGCCTTTGCGGCGTCATCGGAGCTGGAACTGGTGGAGGAAGATTCAGACGACGCTGAAGTCGAGGTTGAAGCGCTACCCCCGCCACAGGCGACAAGGCCAAGCATAAGCACGAACACACAGCACGACAGAACGATTGCCAGGGATCTCCTCATAGGTCCCACCCCTCTCGAACGCTTGCAAACCGTTGCCATTATTGTACTCCGCGCAAAGCAGCTCGAAGCTTGTTTCCGCCGTTACCCTCCATCGAGCTCAAGTCTCGACACCTAGGACGGAAACAAAAAAGAGTCCCCGTAGGGACTCTTCCAATTTCAGATGGCGGGATGTACGAGACTTGAACTCGCGACCTCCGACGTGACAGCGGCATCGCCGCATGTCAATATATGTGAAAGTGCAGGTCAAAACGCAATCTGCGCTACGCCAATCGCGCAGTTTTAGGTACTTTCATGCAGGTTTCGATGACGGTGTGCACCTGGTGTGCACCCGCAAACAAGCCAGAAGCATTACAGGTCCGCAAGCAAGCCTTCGCCGTTTCCCTGATCAAGAAGCTGCGCTACGTCATCAAGTGCGGCCAGATGAATGACATCAAAGGCTGATGCGTTAATACGCGAATTGCAAAGCGCCCAAAAGGTATGTCAGTCACCTACTCCGGCACTTTTCTTATAACTGAGGTTGAGTTTCAATACTTATCGTCCCTCATTACTCCAACTACTTGATGGAGCGCCAATAACAAATGGCTAAACAGGCCTGGTAAAGATAAGTGATGTATCGCTGTTGTCCAATAGTAAAAACAAGGTATACTCGGAACCCGACTTGGTCACCGCCCCAGTATAGCCCCCCTTGCTCCCATCTACTGAAAGAGATATGTCGTAGTAGCCGGCAAGATCATCAACATCGGGCCAATTGCTTTTTGACTCCGCCTTCCATGTGCCAGACATTTTCAATCCACTGCCCCTAGTTAGATTGACTGAAATGCTTCCGTCATTATTTATTGTCGCACCACCTGATGTAAACGAAGACATGCCATCGTCTTCAGTTGATATTGCTGCCACCTTCCACTCGCCAACAATCGGCTCAGAGGAGACATTTCCAACGGATTCTGCAGAATCTGATGATCCTCGTCCCCCCAACGCAAATACGGCAACCACCACAAGAGCAACCACCACAACTGCGGCGATTGCAGCAATAGCGATGGTTTTATTCTTCGGCTGAGCCCCCTTTGTAGCACCAACTTTTGCTTCGCCACTAACGTTCTGCTCCGAAGCGGAATCAGACAATCCGTCAGCGATTTGCTTGTCGACGTCAATATCATTATCCCGAAATGACCCTGCCTGCTCATCGTTCTGCGATATCTGTCCTGAAAGTGAACTGTCTTCATCCACCGCAGTATTAACCCCGCAATACTGGCACACAATCGAGTCGTTTGGTATTTGTTTACCACACTTCCTGCAATACATAGCTGTTCTCCTATTCCTAGTAACCGGCGCCAGTAACCCCATATTCTGCTTGCGAATGCGTAAAGCCCTCAAACTCAAGCTGCTCGATTAGGCTCTTGCGAGAAAAGGACGATGACCTGAGGTAACTCTTGGCCTTTTTGACCGCCTGCTCGTTCCAATCGGCGCCACAATTGTCGACGGCATACGTAGCTTCCGCTTCAGAAAAGCCCTCGAACTCAAGCTGCTCAATGAGGCCCTTTCTTGAGAACGCCGAAGACTTTAAATAGCTTTTCGCCTTTGAAAGAGCATTGCTTTTACCTGTAGACACCCCTGATCCACTTGTTGTTCCAATGTCTGAGCTATCGTCGTATCCTTCATGCATATAGCAGTATTGGGACGAAGAAGTTCGCTGCTGCACGCATCCGGGATATAGGCATACGTGGCGAGCGCAATAATGCCCGTATTCTGCTGCGTTGTTACATCCTTCAGCTTGGCATCGAGTTGCGAAATATCCGAATACGAAAACCAATCCGACGCAAACTGCAACCGCCGCAGCAATTACAATAATTCGGGTCACTTTGTCCATCGAAGAAAAAGACTTCTTCAGCGAAGATAGGCCATCGGCTTTCGCCTCACCGACAACAGAAACGTCTTCTGAACGAGACGCTACGCTCGGGACTCCACCACCATCGAATGCACGGGAGCAGGCCTCGCAAATGTTGCCAGATTCTATTTCTTTGCCACACTTCCTGCAAAACATGGGGATTTGCCTCTCGGTCTATGGGCGGCGTTTTCGCCAAAAGAAACAAGTCATAAAGATACCGATGGCTGCTAGACACCCCCCTATTGCCCTCGTCATCAACACAACGCTATTCGCAATTGCGACGATGCCTTGATAGATGTAGGTATAAGCGTCCCCGCCAAAGGAGGTTGTCTCACATCCTGGTGAAGCGATAACCATTATCAACAGTCCAGCGACGGCAAAACCGATTCCCGCGATGATGCCAATCAAGCATGCAGTGTTCCCTGCGTCCAAAGATGAACCCGCTGTCGTCAATGGGGGCTTTTCGTGTTTAGTTTCGCTATCAAGCTCTGAGGCCTGGTGTTTCTGCTTTGTTTCCTTAGAAGCATTGGCCGTCAAGCTTGTTTCATCGGTAATAGAAATAAGATTTGAGGCATCAGCGTTTATCGCCGTCCCGCATTCTGGACAGAAATCAGAATCGCTCGGAATCAGTGCTCCGCAATTGACGCAGTTCATCTTTGTCTCCTTGTCAAACGAGTATAAATAGCCTCAAGTTGGCATCGGCTTAGAAGCGTCCCATTGCGGGATAGCATCTTTGCTAACGATGCCGAAACTTGCAAGCATCAGGCTTACTTCATGCTGTTTATGGTTCTCTCATAGGAGGTGAATGCTGAAGTGACTTTGGTCACGTCAGCTCATGGTCGAGGTCGATCCCTGCACCATTTCATAAATGTAATTCATAGCTTTTTAGTTAGAAAGCAAACTAACGGTGGCACTATGCAGCTCTTTGAACTGATCGCAGGCATCAGACAGCGTTTTATCACCACAAGCCGCGAGAACATCAGGTGTAAACACCCTATCGAACTCAAACTTCTTTTCTATAAGGCAGCTTCTGAATTGAGTGGCTCATTTGAATTCGCCATGCACCCTCCTTTGCCCGTGCCTGCAACGGAAATCCGCAAAGGAGTGATGCGATCAACAATAAAGGAAGCATCCGTCCTGCACGGATTACCACATCTGTGAGCGCTCCACAACTGAATGCGAATTGCTTAGGACAGATGCCCCCTTTGCCGGCAATTCGCAGTATTCGGTTATGGAGCATTGAACAATCCAATACTCACAGATGTGGTGATTTGAATTATACCATGCGCAACGTAGTTGGGAAGATGAGCCCTCGTCAAACGTTCGAAATCAAAATCTCTCACCGCTGCACCACAACGCGTCCCAACCTGCAGGCGGGCGCGGAGCTCCTGGGGATCGCGCAGGAGCTGACGCGGGTGGAGGACCGGGAGGGCGCCACGCGTTGGCTCGCCTCCTTCTCGGAATGGTGCGCGAGGTGGGACGCCTCCCTGCGGGAGCGCACGGTCGTCGACGGACGGAGGCGCTACAAGCACGAGAGGCCGCGCAAGGCGAGGCGCTCCCTGGAGAGGCTCTGCAGGGACGGGGTCCTGTTCACCTTCCTGGACGAGGAGCTCGTGGCGGGCGGGCCGGTGCCGTCGACGAGCAACAGGATAGAGAGCAACAACGCGCGGATACGCGAGATGCTGCGGAACCACAGGGGAATGTCCGTCGACAGGCGGATCAAGGCCGTGTTCTGGCAGTGCTACATGAACTCCGAGTCGCCGATGCCCTACGGGCAGATGGAGCGGACGTTCCCCGACGACGGGGCGATCATGGAATGGCGGAGGCGCGCCGCATCGGCGGAGTCCGATGGCGAGGTGGCGAGATGGGGTTCGGGAATCGTCTGGGCCGAATTCCACTCTAGTGGGTGCTGGCTGGATTGCTAGCCATGCCCGGACACACATTTCTGCCTATAACCCGAGACTTCCGCGTACGGCTTCGCCGAACGCTCAACCCCTCCCTCGCAGGCTCGGTCGGGCGAAACGCTACGAACGCCCCACTGGGGCGTTCGCTACACGCGTTTCCACTCCAACGAGTTCAAGTCTCGCCACCTCGGACGAGAATGAAAAAAGAGCTCCCGATTGGGAGCTCTTTCAATTACAGATGGCGGGATGTACGAGACTTGAACTCGCGACCTCCGACGTGACAGGCCGGCGCTCTAACCAACTGAGCTAACACCCCGTGCTTAAGCAGCGAAGGAAATACTACAGGTATTCCCGCGCGAACGCAAGACTCTTTTTCGGCTCAATCACGTCTCCACAACCTGCATGCGCAACAAATAGGCAACGCTCCCCCGACCTCGACATTGGAATGATAACGCCACTCAGTATCATGTATTGATAGCTTGGTTGCCAATCCCTCGTCCTGCACCGAAAGGCGGTACGAAATGGAACCCGACTTCAAGACCATGGCGGAAATGGACCCCTCTGGCTTCGTCGTCCTTTCCGATCACGTGCCCAGCATCATCCAGGAAATACGCTACCACTCCACGTACAACTTCATCGGCGACCGCATCGATGGCTACGAGGAGCCAAGCGCACTCATCACCTGGGAAGCAGCACGGGCCCTTAAGTCCGTCGCGGGGGAAATGGCAGCATGGGGCTTCCGCCTGAAGGTATTCGACGCATATCGCCCCGCACGAGCCGTAAAGCACTTCATACTATGGAGCCTCGACGACCTCGACATGCGCATGAAGCCCTTCTTCTACCCCGACCTAGATAAGGCGGATCTCTTCGAACAGGGCTATATTGCCAAGCAGTCAAGCCACAGCAGGGGAAGCACGGTCGATTTGACCTTGCTAGATATGTCTACGGGCAAGGAAGTCGACATGGGAGGCCCATTCGACTACTTCGGTCGGCTGTCGCACCCCGACAACGAGAACATCACCGACGAGCAGTATCGCAACCGCATGACCCTGCGGAACGCCATGTTACGCAACGGGTTCAAGCCCATCGACTGCGAATGGTGGCACTTCACGCTCGAGGACGAACCGTATCCCAGCACTTACTTCGACTTTCCCGTATCAACGAAGTACTTGAGGAAGTAGCCGAGAACAAAAAAAGAGTCCCCATAGGGACTCTTCCAATTTTCAGATGGCGGGATGTACGAGACTTGAACTCGCGACCTCCGACGTGACAGTTGCGAGAATTAGCGTTGAGCAAGAATAGTTTACGATGTGCTACGTTCAATTGACCTGCGGATATAGGTAAATAACGATATATAAGACTGGCTGGCAATAACTGAGTTTTCGACCGAAGTGTCTGCGAACTGTCATAAGTTTGTCTGTTTTGAATAGTGGTCACAGGTCGGGACAAGAGGTCGCCAATCGGAAGGGGCTGCACATCATGATGACGAACGAGCAATGGCAAGAAGCACTGCGAGCCCGAGACGCTCTTGGCGACAACCAGCGGCTAGGGCTTATGTCTTTCCTCGCGTCGGGGAGGCAGTGTCAGCTTTGGCGTAGCGCCTCAAGAATCGGCTGGATGTAGGTCTTGTCGGTCCAATCGCCACGCTCGCCTTCGGGAACCTCCATCAGCGCCCTCTCCCAGACCTCGCATTCCTCGGGATCCTTCTTCGCCAATGACTTTTGGAGAAGCTTGCAGAGTGTTTTGTCCCTGAACGTCATCGCCGACATGTCGAATGCCCCGCGACAATAGAAGCATGGGACTCCCGACAGCCCGTCCTTCATGTTGGAAGCGACGACGGCGTCAAAGGCCTTCTTGTCGTAGGGCGATGCGCCGCAGATAAAGACCAGCACCTTCTTCTCGCCGAGGCTCCCCCAATGCTTCTTCAGAAACGACAGACCAGCGATGCCGGAGGCATAGACGCCTCCCCCAAACAGCACCGTATCGTACTGACTGACGTCCTCGATGCTCGCATTGCCTACGTCCATCGGCGCAAAACCGGTCTCTTCCGCGAGCCACTCGGCGTACTTCTTCGTTGAACCGTACTTGGATTTGTAGAGTATGATGCCTGACATCTCGCTATGCCTCCCTTATGTTACTTTCGATTTTCATCAGGGTTTGGATGGCGCTGGTTATTTCTCGCTCCGAGACTCCGTCGAAAAGCTTATTCATGATTTCCCTGCTCATATTGTCGTTTCTATCGCAGAATTCCCTGCAATGACGGGTAAAAACGATGTGCTGCTTCCTTCGATCGGCCTCGTCGGGGAGAAACTCAACGAACCCCTTCCTTTCGAGCTTGATGAGAATCTGCTTTACGTTTTGATGGGAGCTTCCCAGTATTTCCGACAGTTCCCTGAGCGTCGGAGGGACATGGCAGAGGTCGATGCAGATAATCGCGAAGAACTGCTTCCAACTGATTTCCTTCATCATGCTGTCGGCCATCGCCTGGAAGCGATTCTCGAAAGCGCTCAAAAGACCAAGCAGGTAGTAGTTTGGCGGTATGTTCGAGAAGTCAAGAAGACCGCTTTCGATGGCTTCTTCCAAGTGCATGCCAAACCTCCCTTTGGTGAACCCAACAACATTAGGGTAATATATTACTAAAATAAGTAACATATTACCTTAATATTGCGAGTCAGACAAGAGGCAGTCTTCCTAGTGCCGAAGCCGGCGCATGGGGCGATTTCTCCTCCCCCGGCCACATGTGCGGCTTCGGTGCAACGCCTGCACATGCCTGACTGCCCTAAAGGGCCACAAGTTCAAATCTTGTAACGCTCACCACAAACTACGAGGTCAGAGGCTTATGCTTCTGGCCTCTTTGCTTGTGCCCACCATATGCCCACCTCTGCCCACCAAAAATGCAACGAGGTGCTCGGTTAGCTGCATGCAGAACGGCTAGATGCGACACGGGACCGATGCTGTGACGCACAAGCGTTTTCGAGTTGCTCAGATGTGCTTCTCCATCCACACCATGTCGTAAAGTCGGTCGAATTTGCGGGCGCAGCCATGGAAGCGGCCGACGATCTGGAAGCGCGCGCTCGCATACGTGAGGTACTCGTTTGCAGGTCGGCCGAATTGGCAGTTAATAGATGGAGATAGAGGTCATGCCTTTTGCGCAAGATAATCGATCCCGATCTTTCTGATAAGACGTGCGAAACACTCCCAGTTGCGAGATTAGCGGAAAATAGCTAAGATGTGCGGCGGAAAATATATAGAAATATTGGCGGATATTATTGTCTGATTTGAAAGGAAGACGAGTGTCCGGAGAGAGCCTTACTCCATCCGGCTATCGTCCGAGGATTGTCGACGAGCGAATAGAAAAGCTGCTCAAATCCTTCGGGGGCCTGGAAATTACCGGAGCCAAGTGGTGCGGCAAGACGTGGACGGCATTAGCCCATGCCAAGAGTTACGATTCGCTCATGGAGGCGACTGCGCTCGATGCCGCGCGTACAGATCCGAATTTGGTGCTGATGGGCGATGAGCCGCATCTGGTCGACGAATGGCAAGAAGTACCAGCAGTCTGGGATGCCGCGCGAAATCATATTGACCGCAACGCCAATCGCAAAGGTGAGCTCATACTCACCGGCTCTGCCCGTCCAAAGGACGAGGGAAAGATACGGCACAGCGGCACCGGCAGGATTGCCCGTTTGCGCATGCGTCCCATGGCGCTCTGCGAATCGGATCCGGCGTGTGGAGGAGTGAGCTTCGCGGGCCTGTTCGATGGCGAGTTCACACCCATCCTCAAGGAGGCAACGGTGCAGGATGTCGCACGATGGTGTTGCAGGGGCGGCTGGCCTTCGATAATCGACCTTGAGGATGAATTTGCTCTCGAAACCCCTTCGGAATATGTTAAGAGCATCATTGATGTGAGCGTTCCCTCCCTCGGCAAGAATGGAGGCACGGCTCTGCGGCTCATGCGTGCTCTAGCGTTCAATGTTGCTCAAGCCCCAACGCTCGCAACGCTGGCTAAAGACATGGGAGACGGAGACGCTCAGGCCGCCCAAAATACCGTGACCGGATACCTCGACCTTCTCGAGAAGCTCTACGTCGTGGAAAAGCTACCGGGATGGGCTCCTGCGTTGCGATCGAAGAAACGCGTAAGGACCAAACCCAAGAGGTATTTTGTCGATCCATCCATCCCCGCATCGCTCATTGGTGCCTCGCCCCAAACGCTCGTTCGCGACACGCAAACGCTCGGGAGCCTTTTTGAGACCCTTGTCGTGCGAGACATTCGTACTTATGTATCCGTTATGCCTGGAGCTGCGAACAAGATTGGCTATTACCACGATGAAAAAGGCGTGGAAGCTGATATCGTCGTTGAGCTATCGGATGGACGCTGGGCAGCAATTGAGGTGAAGCTTTCCGAAGACAAGGTCGATGAAGATGCTGCTGCCAGGTTGCTCCACGTGGCATCGAAGCTGACCTCGAATCCCCGGGAGCAAGTTCGCCCGCCTGAGTTTCTTGCCTTCGTCGTTGGCAAGGGAGGCAGGGCGTATTGCCGGTCAGATGGTATATACGTTTTGCCTGTAGCCGCATTGCAGCAGTAGACAAACGCGGGTGCCGCACATGCCCATCTCTCCCTCATATTCTCCGACGGGGAGATGGAGGGTTTCCCATACATGCTCTTGCTCGTTTGCCTTGCCGGCGCCGAAGCCCATCGCGCACAGGCCCACACCAACGACGGCGCCGATGCCCATGCGCACGAGCTCAGGGGGTTCGTACCCGAATATCCCGCCGAAACCCTCGAGCGTCGAGAGGAGCGCCTTCGTGATGATTCACCTATTTTGAAACCTACGTCTTTTTGTGAGACGAAAAGAGCCTGGGTAGTGTATAAATACTTGAATTGTAATATTTTGGGCTTCGGTCCTTGCCTGCTGATAAGGAGGAAGCAATATGGACTTCAAAGATCTCAGTCCCGAGCTGCGCGAGAAGGCGAAGGCGTGCGAGACCCCCGAGGAGTTGCTGGCGCTCGCCAAGAAGGAGGGCTACAAGCTCTCCGATGAGGAGATGGAGGGCATTGCCGGTGGATGGTCGTGCAGCAGCTTTGGGGAGCGTAGTGACTGCCACCTTAATCAGTGGTACGAATAATCGCCTTCCTGCCAAACATGCCGGTAAATAAGAATATATGAGCTAGGCGCCTTTTCCGCATCGCATACAGTGGAATAGGCGGCTAGCTCTCGGTAAGCTCATCGCAAAGCCCATCCTTGCTCAGCGAAGCCATGCCAACGTGGTCGTG
>NZ_JAZZJS010000044.1:0-3767 GCF_056180635.1 Denitrobacterium sp.
CCGTACCATTGAATGTAGATCTCGTTGAACGCATCCTGCTCGAATCTGAACTGGACGAATGCCATGATTTCGTCCATGATGCGCTCGCCCATCTTGCCCTTGGTTTTGTTGTGCCCGAGCTCGTAGCAGTACGGACAACGGTAGTTGCAGGCGTACGTGGGGATGATACAGAGCTTCAAGCACGATGCGTCGGTGCGCTGCAGGTCGAACAGCTGCTGTTGGATGGCGAGTTGCTCATCGTCGGAACGTTCGGTAAGGAAGCCGAGCGCCGCGAGCGCGCCCGCAAGCTCGCCGGCGATGGAATCCTTTTGCCACGAATCGTACGCAGCTTCATCAAGCTGCACGAATGCGCCATTTTCGGTGTTGTAGAGCAAAGGTTCGCCGTTTGAGCCCGTTGCTTCAACAACATAGCGTGAGCGTTTCATGAGGCCACCTTCCTTTTGCCGCTGGCGCTTTCCCGAACGCCGCGATTGTAGCAAGGGCGGGGGAGGCGTGGCAAATGAACGGCTGGCGGGATGCCTATTCGGGATTGCGCCCCGAGCACAGGTAGAACACGGCGAGCAGGCCGGGACCGCAGTGCGCGCCGATGACGACGCCAAGGCTCGTGATCGTGATCTCGCCGACCTGCGGATACGCCTTCTTCACCTCGTCGCGGATGAACTCGGCATCCTTGCGACAATCAGCATGCAGGATGTGGATATCCGTGCCCGTAGGGTCGATCTTCGAGAGGTCGTTCAGTATGCCGCTTAAGATGGTTTTCAGTGCGGCTTTGCGCCCGCGCGCCTTTTTCACCACGTCGAGCGTGCCGGCATCGGGGACATACAGGACCGGTTTGATGCTAAGAACCGTGCCGATGAGGGCCGAAGCATTCGACACGCGCCCGCCGGCTTTCAGGTAATTCAGGTCATCGACGGTGAAACGATGGGCGATCTTCAGCTTGTTCTCCTCGCCCCAGGCGATTACCTCTTCGAAGCTCGCGCCCTTCTCCTTGAGCGCGACCATGTGCACGACCAGCGTGCCGAGGCCACCCGAGATGCAGCGCGTGTCCATGACGTAGAGCTGCTGGTCGGGGAAGAGCTTGCGCGCCTCGTCTGCGGCGTTCAGCGAATTCTGGTACGACGTCGACATCTTTTCGGACATGTCGCAGAAAATGACATCCTTACCTGTTTCAAGCAAGCTCTTGAAGAACTCGATGTAGGCGTATTCGGTGATCATCGACGTCTTCAGCAGGTCGCCCTGGCGCATGCCGGCATACACGGCCTCGCGGCTCTCTTCGCGGCAATCGTCTTCGAAGACCTTGTCGCCGACGGTGTAGCTGTAGGCGATGAAGGGCACATCGTGAGCATCGAGCCATGTGCGCGGAAGGTCGGATGTGGATGCTGTTGCGATGATGTAATCAGACATGAGGGGCTCCTTTGTGGCACTTTGCGTTTCGTAATGGGATGATAGCACGATTCGAGAACATGAATAAGCGCAGCATATGCCTTGCCGCTAACTCATATTGCTCCATCGCAGTTTGCTTATTTGGGCTCGTGTAAACATGACGCTGAGGCTCTCAAGATCTATTCAAGCGATTCGATGAAAGATACGAACAGTTCGAGCGCGGGGGAGACATTGTTCTTCAACATCACGAAGCTTGGCTTGATGAGTTCTTCGAGGCCCAGAAGTGGCACGCTGATCCGATTAGGAGTAAGGGAGTATGCAGGATGCCTCAACTCGCTCTCGTTCACAATCATCGCCTCGTCGGGTCGTATATGAAGGATGCATTCCTCGTACGATCCAGGCCAATAGGAGCATTTGACTGGCTGGTTGGTAATATCCGCGCCGATCTTTGTGAGATTCTCGAGGCTCTGGTAGCGAATCGATGAGGGAATGAGGAATTTGCATCCGCCGAGCTCGTTAATATGAATCTCGCTCTTTTGGGCAAGTTCGTGCGAGGCATCAAGCCAAAGATAATATGGGCCGCGTTTGCGGTCGGGCACAGGGAGGCAGACGATATCCTCGGAGAACTTGCTTCCGAAAAGCTCGATAGAGTCATTGAAAACGAAAGCAACGTCCGAAGAGCCCGTCGTAAGGATGTCTCGCAGTGAAAGATCGGGTGTAGAACGCTTATTCACGACAATTGCAGGATGTCGTTCCTGGAAGAGAAGCAGCAGGTAATCGAATTCGCGGTCGAGCCCTCCTTGCCTGATAGGGCGCTCAAACGTAATAGTCCCTGCCTTTTGCGCGGCAATGTCGAGGCACGTGGCGATGGTCGCATCATAGTCTGACACAAGACGCTCCGCATTAGCGCAAAAGCGTTTTCCCGCAGGTGTCAGACTGATGATCTTGCCACGGTGGACAAGTTCCATCCGCAGTTCTTTTTCCATGCTCGCTATATGGCTCGACAAAGTTGGTTGGGCCATGTTCAGCTGCTTGGCTGCTTTGCTGAAGTTCAAATAGCGCGAGAAAACGACGAATTCGCGCATGAGCTCTATATCCATGCAAATCCTCCTGTGGATACGGTCTCATTGGAAGGGAGCCGAATGCGTCCAGATGGCTTCCTAGGCGTAGTTTACCAAAGCGCGATAAAGCCAGAAACCTGCCGCTATAGTAATTCTCGTAGGGGTTATTGCGTTTTACGTAGGACCCTCTCAAATTGCTATTTTTACTACGAATTCGCAGGTCCTATAGTGTTTTCTAGAGAGACAGGCTGACATTGGCATCAAGGGGAATCCAAGCAAAGCCTGCATAATCGGAGAAGAGAGAAAGGCGAAGAATGGAAGAAAGGGTCACATACAATCCTTGCCAGGGCTTCGGGTGCCACGAGCATTGCATTCTAGAAGTTCATTCCAAGGATGGAAAGATCGTTCGCACGCAACGTGCGAATCTCCCTGGTCCGCATCCGGGATGCCGCATCTGCAGCAAGGGCATCATGTCCGGCAAAATTCCTTATGCGGAAGACCGCTTGCTTCATCCCTTGAAGCGCGTGGGAGAGCGTGGCAGCGGTCAGTGGGAGGAAATCAGCTGGGATCAGGCGCTCGACGAGATTAGCGCCAAGATGAAGGAGGCGGCCGACGCATACGGCCCGGCTTCCACCATTGTGAACACGTTCTGGTGCGGCGTTCCCGGCGCGGACCGTTCCACGAATTTCGATTTGGCAATGCGCTTCACGAATGCTTTCGGTGCAACTCGCCTCGAGGGCCCTTCCATTGATATGGGTCCCATTCTGGCGAGCCTCTCCGACATGTACGGCGTCATTTCCAACAACAAGTATCTGCTGAACAATTGCAACGACATGATCGTCATCTGGGCGGCGAACCCGATTGCGTTCACTCGTCCTGGCGAGACTACGCACATGCTCATGGAAGCACGCGAGCGCGGTTGCAAGATCGTCCAGGTGTCGAACCTCTTCGACGTCACGTCTGCGAAGGTCGATCAATGGATTCCCATCAAATCCGGTACGGATGCGGCATTCGCGCTCGGCATGGCGAACGTCATCGTGCGCGACGGCTTGGTCGATGAGGCGTTCATGCTCGACGAGACGGCGGGCGCGTTCCTCGTACGTGCCGACACGGGTAAATACCTGCGCGAGTCGGACGTCGTCGAGGGAGGATCGCCGGAAGTGTTCGCCGTCGTCGACGCGAACAGCGGCAAGGTCGCGTTCGTGCCGAAGCAGCCGCTCCGTCATTCCGGCTATGGAGATGTGGTTCCCGCGCTCGACAGCGAGGCAGAGGTGGACGGCATTGCGTGCAAGAGCTCGTATCGCCTGCTGGTCGAGCATCTCC
>NZ_JAZZJS010000045.1:0-61191 GCF_056180635.1 Denitrobacterium sp.
GAGGAGGGCATCTGCCCGTCCTCTAATGCGTGGTTGCGCGTTTTAGGTTGTCTGGCGACTTGGGTGGATGTCCTCCTCTGTTTCCAGCGCGCGTGGCGTCTGCCCCTCAAACAGGGGAGAGGGACGGTTAACTCGCGATGGAACGCTTTTCTTCGTCTTACGTTTACAAGCAAAGCAACTTTGTCCTACTGGGGTGCGAGGAATTCAAGGGCGCACCCAACGATTGGACGCCTATCGCGTGTGTTGTAGAAAATCTGCTGCAAAGAGGCACGCCGACACATCCCCCCAAACGACTCGTTACCCTGCTCGGCAATCCAACGCGCATTGCCACACATCGACCCGTGCGAAAGCTAATCACCCACGAGCATATCTGGACTCACACGATCAAGGGAAGCCCAGATGGAAGGTACAACCCCGCCGCTGAATTCTTTACGCAGCTACTCCCAAGCGCCCTCCCGCCGGACAAGAAATATATCGTCAACTACATCCTGCCGGAGGCATTAATCAGCGACATCGTCCCTGAATGCAGCTCACGGTTCATTGAGCAATGCGTCGACTTCTATTGCCCGAGGGCGAATCTTGTCATCGAAATCGATGGCTCCCAGCACGATAGAGGGCCGCAATCGTTTCTCGACCGAGAACGTGATCTATACCTAAAAACAAACGGCATCGATAGCATAAGAATCAAAACCGACGAGCTAAGCGCCGAACGAGCCGCTCATTTGCTCTGCAAAAGGTTCGAAGAAGACGAGGAGTCCGAGGAAGATCGGGACGAAAGTACGTCATTCGCCTTTGAGATCGCCCTTCGTACCCAAATAGCCCTGGTCACCCTCATGAAAAGAGGGGCGCTATCCCCAAGCGCTTCGTCCTGGAACCTTGACTTTACCTGTGACAGACCCGACATCGACGCCGATGCCCTCATAACCGCCGCAGTTGAAGACATCTTCGACCTGCTAGAAAACATTTGCATTCTCCTGGATAAGCCATTCGTTCGCCCCAAGCTATCGCTTTCGAACGAACTTCCCGACATTAGGCTAGATATCTCCGCAACCAAGGCATGGTCGGAGCTCGAATCCGCACCCGCAACCGTATACGCCAGAAACGACTACTACGAAACTGAAGACTATTTTTCGGTTTCTCAAGCAGACCCCATTACGTACAACACGACCGACCTCGCTAGACGAAGCGAAGTCGACCGAGCATTGGACTTCTTCCTCAATTACCTTTTCGGCTATGACACATTTAGACCGGGCCAAGCCGGCATAATCAGAAAAGCACTTGCTAGAAGCGCCACATTGGGCATATTGCCAACGGGCTCAGGAAAATCACTGTGCTACCAAATGGCATGTCTGCTACAACCGTGCGTAAACTTTGTCGTATGCCCCATCATTTCCCTCATTCAAGACCAGGAACTTAACTCGCACGAATTCGGAATTGATCGCGTGGGTCGCATTGACAGCCAGATGGAACGCTCCGAAAAGAACGTCGTCCTGGACGCATTTGGCAACGGCAAACATTTCTTCGTCTGGATATCGCCCGAACGATTCCAGACCACCGACTTCCGACAAAGACTCAGTGAGATATCTGCGCATAAGCATTTTGCGTACGCCGTCATCGACGAAGTGCACTGTCTCTCCGAATGGGGACACGACTTCAGAGTGTCTTACCTAAAGCTATACGGGACAATTAAAAAATTCTGCCCCGAAGCAAAAATAATCGCCCTCACCGCAACTGCGTCAAGAAACGTACTTGAGGACTTGTTATGCGAGCTAGAGATAACAAAGGCGAATGTTCAGACCTCAACAAGTCTGGACAGACCCGAGCTCAAATACCACATCGTACGCACCGGCGAACAAGATCGAGAGGAAAAGCTCGACAGCATTCTCGATAGCATTAACCGGCATTTCCAGCAAACGGAAAAAGTCGAATCAATCTTCGAGCAACGGGGCAAAGACTCCATCTGTGGAATCATATTCTCCAACATCAGAAACAGCCCCTACAAGGCGTCTTCGAGCTGCGAAGGAACACTCGTTCACCTAAAGGAACGAGGCATACAGGCGGATTCGTATCATGGAGGCAGAAAAGACGAGCGCTCGCGCATACAGGAAGAATTTCTGGACAACCAATTCACGGTAATCTGCGCCACCAAGGCATTCGGCATGGGCGTCAACAAGAAGAATATTCGTTACACGATTCACAATGGCCTCCCCTGGTCAATCGAGGCGTTTTATCAGGAGGCGGGCCGCGCGGGACGAGATTCCGTGAACAACGATTCCGAATGCTACATTCTCTTTTCCGACGACAATGACGTCAATGACGTGCGGCGCCTATTCGAAGAGTCGACGTCAGTAGAAGAAATCATTGACCTGCAGCCCAACCTCAGCGGCGACTTAGACACCCTTTTCTTCCTCTGGAGCGGAAACCATGAAGACTGGCAAATCGAGCGCTACGCTATCATCGAAACGTTTAAGTGGCTATTCAGAAACAGAAATGCAAGCGGACACGCATTCCCGAAATTTGACCTCGTACATGAACTAACCTGGGAAAAAGCAGTCGAACGCATGAAAAATGGCAAGACGAACAAGGCCGAAGTGCGTATTGAAACCCAAGACGCCCTGTACAAACTGGCCATTCTCGGAATTGTCACAGATTGGACTATCGACTATGCAAAGAGAGTTTACGATGTTGAATTACGGGAAATCGATGGCGAAAGCGAGCCACTCGTAAAAGAGCACCTCGAGACGTACATCAGAAGGCATAACCCGACCTTTTCGTTCAATAATCCCTCCCCCGCGCATCGTAAATACGTGAATGCATACAATGAGGCTCCAGCAGGCAAAAAGCTCATCGGCCTCATTGACGCCCTTCTGCTTTGGACGAACGACAACATCGTCTTCAGCAGGCGCCGCGCGATAGGCAACATGTTGGAACTCTGCGAATCCAAACGCAGCGAGCAAGACATCCGCAATTACATCAACAGCTACTTCCGCCTCGACACCGAAAGCAACGACCAGCTAGACGTTATCGTTCGCGATTCCACGCACATCGAGACATGGCTAAAGCTGTTTATGACATACGAGCTAACCGACGACCCAACCATTCAGGTTGATAAATTAAAAGACGAAGGTGAACTTGCCTCTATCGCTGCACTTTGCGACCGCTATCGCGAGAGTTTTCACGCTAACATCGGCCTAGAATGGTCAACCATGATGGCGAGGCTTCTGTCTAACGGCTTCTCCGATGAAGACATCGAGAGTCAATTTGCATTCATCGCTTCAGAGATGCCTGAGTACGACGAGCTGGATCCCGACAAGCTCTTCGGGCAAACGCTCCGCCTTCTCGAGCGCGCAAGCGATGACGCTAAAGATGCGTTCGGATACGCGGTGATAAAGCACGCACCTAAACGCGTAAGGCAAACATACGACCAGCTTAACGACGCAGTCACATTAACGCGCCTAATCACAATGGCAGACACCAAACTTCGATCGGTCTGGAAAAGAGGAAGATAATGGGTTCAAAGAAGGCGAATATCGATCTACTCGACAGAGCCATAGAGACGCTCTGCGAAGACGCAGACAGCTTACAGGCGCTGATATCAAGCTCGACTAAACAGCTCGAAAACGCGACAACGGCGAGCGAGGAAGCAACGGCAACCGCCTCTCGGCTTCTTGAAACCCTTGACCCAATGGTACAGATTGTCGCCTCGCAACATCGCGCTTCAGCAGCAATGCTCGACAACGCTCAGAAGGCAGCAGACGAACAACGACTAAGTACTACAAAGCAGATTGAGCTGCTTTCAAGCACGGTTGAAAAGGGTCTAGAGCAGATGACCCTGAAAACCCAGTCCGCATGCGATGCCGCAACCGAAAGCACTCGCTCCGCTTCCGAAGAGATACGCCTGGAAACAGCAAAAAGGCTAGATTCGATTGCCAGCTCCGTCGACAGCGGCCTGGAGAAAATCACCGCTGGAAGCGAAGCTGCATGCAACGCGATGATTGATAATGCGAAAAAAGCCTCTGACGAACAGCGACTCGAAACAGCAAAGCAAATGGACGCCAACCTAGCATCCACGCAAGAGGCGCTCAGCGACACATGCGAAAAACTCCGCGGAATAGTCGACGACAGCTTCGCCTCCTTCAAAGAGTCGCAAGCCGCCACGCTGGACGAATTCAGGGCAACAATACAGGAAGACAACAATAAGACCCTGGCAACGACTAACGAAAAGCTATCCGAGCTCAAACAGAATCTTTCCAGTCAGATCGAATCTCTGGAATCCGCAACTACATCATCAATTTCCGAGCTGCAGCAAGCAGCAAACGAGTTCACCGAAAGCACGAATACGAACATCAAGAAATTGCTCATTCCGGCATACGCAGCTTTAGGGATAGGGGCCATCAACCTTATCTGTCTCGTACTGCTACTTGCACGATAGCGCAAGCTCGAAATCTCGGCAGGAGAAAACCATGGACAACGTAGACGGGCTCATAGAGCGCGGCATAACCTTTCTCGAAGGCAGAACAGGGACCAAGGATTACGAGCAAGCCTACTATTACCTCAACGAGGCACAGAAGCTGGGATCTAAAGCGGCAGATGAGCTGTTGACGACCATGAGGGAAAACAGCCTCGGAGTACGCTTCGAAGGAGACGGTTATGCGACATCGAACGGCGACAATGGCCTCGATGATGACCATCTAGTTTCTATTGAGATGGAATCCGCCCCGCAAAGCGAAACGGCAAGCGAGCCCCTCCTCGGCAATCCAAACCGGTGCATTGCGTGCGGTATGGAGACTCTCATGCCGAGCACGGTTATCCATGGGGCAAAATACTGCATTCCCCAGAAGGGAGGATGCGGATCGAACATCTTGCTCCCAATCGAAGAATGCGGCTTGAAGCGAGGCGTTGCGCTTCAGCCGTATACCGAAAAGCGCATTGGCGGCATGGGAAGCGCGTACTCAACATTCGGATCGTTCATCCACACCTTGAAGTACGGCATGGACATAGATGATTCGCTAAAGGAAAACATCCTGAAGGAAATTGCAAAAAGAATAACCGAATGCGACGTAATCAGCACGCTAACGGGAGGGAACACAAGCACGGACATCACAATCGTGCCCGCCCCGTCATCGAAAAAGAGAAAGCTGCAGCCAGTATATAAACTGGCGCAGCTGATCTCCGCATACGGATACCATTACAGCCAGGCACTCACTAAAAGATCTAACGTAGAATCGAAAAACAGACCGAGCGGAACCGAGTTGGCGCCGGGAGATGTTACCTGCAACGACAGCGTTAATGGCAAGATTGTTTTACTCATCGATGACACCTATGGCGAGGGAGCAACCCTTAGAGCCTGCTTGCGAGCACTCAAAGAAAAGAATGCGCATGAGGTATATTTCCTCTCGCTATGCAAAAACCTATACGGCGGAGTGAAAGGCAGCTCACCCAATGACAACGATATTCATTAGCGGCTCGCGAAACATTCCGGATTTGCCCGAAGAAGTCAAAACACGACTCGATAAAATAATCGAGTCAGGTTTTGACATCATCGTCGGCGATTCGGAACGAGGTGTCGATTCAACCGTCCTGAAGTACCTCAAGTCACAGTTGTACGAAAACGTCACCGTGTACACCGTTCGAGATAAGCCACGTGCAAAGAGCATGCTTGATGCATGGGGCATCCAAAAGATCGACCCGGGCGAAGAAGCGAAAACGGACAAAGCAGGAAACGTACGCAACCAGCGCGAATTGGAGACGGCGAAAGACTTCGCCATGGGGCAAGACGCCGATTTCGGTCTCGTAATGTGGCAAAGCACGTACACCAACCGATTTGGTAGGACCTCCGTCAGCAAGGGAAGCTTACGGAACATGCATCAGCTCTTAAGCGACGGAAAGCCCGTCGTTCTATACAAAACGGACGAGACAGATGATGGAACTCCGCGATTCGCTTGTCATCAGCTTAAAACCATCAGCGACCTAAGCGAACTCATATCGTCCGAGCCGAACATTGTTGCAAAGGCGTATGCCGAAATCGAAAAGAAGGCAGCTCGCGACACTCCGACGCTGTTCTAAAGCAAACCCCGCTTCCGAAAAGAGAACCATGGATTCGCATTCCCCAATCTCTATATGCCCAGCCTGCAATCATCCGGCTTCGGAACTCGCAACCGCTTGCCCCCATTGCGGATTTCCAATTGTACTCTACACAGGCGTGGCAAGAGACGTAGCGCCGCATTGCACCCCGCAAGAACGAGTCGCGCGAAATCCTCATACCCCACAAGCCACGCTTAAAGCTTTGTCCCAATGCGACAACGAAGACGTTCGGAGCGCCCTGTGCGATAACCCAAGCACAGATGAATCGATACTACTCCAACTGTCCCGCGACCAAAGCGCCAGCGTGCGGATGGCACTCGCCTCGAGCCCATTCCTCACAATTATACTGATGGAGGCGCTTGCGGACGACACAAGTACCGCAGTCAGGGATGCACTCTTGCAAAACCCCGCAACTCCTGAATACATACGTCGTGAACTCCGCTTCCAACAAAAGAGCATAGAGAATAGAGAAGACAATAGCGAAGACAGTGACGAGGATGAATTCGAGTTTGACATAGCCGAAGGTACAACTGAGGATACTAAGAAGCCCGTGCTGAATGGCGCTTCTGATGCTGCCAGAAAGATTGCTGATGCTATTGCAGCTGCTTACAGGAGGAACAATAGCGGTAATTCCTCTGCTTCCTCTGCTGCTCCTGTTGAGGAAGCTAAACCGGCGGCTAGCATTATTACTCCTACCAGCAATACTTCAGCCAATGTCGATAGCACCCATGGAAACGCTGCTCCCATGGGTGCGAAGACTATGGATGCAACGCCTACCGCTGCGATACCCGACCTTTCCACGGAGGGAATAGTAGCGGCCTTCGCTGCTATAGCCGCTCGTAAGCAAAGCGACCAAAACATAGCCAAAAAGACGATGGCTCAGCAACAAGCCGAACAAGAGGGCGTGTCTTTTCCAGAAGACCCAACAGCACGATAAGAAGGATGCCCACGTGTCCATGCCATAATTCAGCACGAATCCAACCATGCCATGTCTCTCGATTGCCGAGAATCAGTATTTACGCATGGAACAATTCGCTGCATTTGCCCCAACGAGAACACAATATACGCCGCCTGCATCTAGCCAAAGATTGCAGCGGCGTTTCCATTCCCTGTCACTTTGATGGGCTAAAGCGCGTGAGGGATTTACGCACGTAGCGTTCTCCTATAATGGGCGCCAACAAAAAGCGAACACGCGGAAGGAGCCCGCATGGCCAAAGTCAACGCAAATTACGCCAAGTTGCCCGGCAGCTATCTGTTCACCGAAATCGCCCACCGCACGGCGCGCTACATGGAAGAGCACCCCGACGCGAAGATGATCAAGATGGGCATCGGCGACGTCACGCGCCCGCTGGTTCCCGCAGTACTGGAAGCTATGCACGACGCGGTCAACGACATGTCCACCAGCGAGAACTTCCACGGCTACGGCCCCGAGCAGGGCTACGACTTCCTGCGCAACGCCATCGTGGAGAACGACTTCGCAGCCCGCGGCGTCGACATCGCCGCCGACGAGATCTTCGTTTCCGACGGCGCCAAGAGCGACTGCGGCAATATCGGCGACCTGTTCGACGTGGACAACGTGGTTGCCGTCTGCGACCCCGTCTACCCCGTGTACGTGGACACTAACGCCATGGCCGGCCGCGCGGGCGACTACGACGAAGCCGCCCAGAACTGGACGAACATCGTCTACATGCCCACCACCGCAGAGAACGACTTCTGCCCCGCCCTGCCCGAGCGCGACGCCGACATCATCTACCTGTGCTCGCCCAACAACCCCACGGGCACCGTCCTCAACTTCGACCAGCTGAAAGTCTGGGTCGACTACGCCAACGAGCATGACTCCATCATCCTATTCGACGCCGCATACGAGCGCTTCATCACCGAAAACAACGTACCCCACAGCATCTTCGAGGTACCCGGCGCCAAGACCTGCGCCATCGAGTTCCGCTCGTTCTCGAAGACGGCCGGCTTCACGGGCGCACGCTGCGGCTACACCGTCGTCCCGAAGGACCTGGTGCGCCAGGGCCAGAGCCTGAACGCCATGTGGAACCGCCGCCAGACCACGAAGTTCAACGGTGCTAGCTACATCATCCAGCGTGGCGCCGCCGCCATCTACACGCCCGAAGGCAAACGCCAGATCGAGGAAACGCTCGACTATTACCGCCAGAACGCACGCGTGATCAAGGAAGGCCTGGAAGCCGCTGGCTTCACCGTATACGGTGCCGTGAACAGCCCGTACGTCTGGTGCAAGACGCCCGAGGGCATGGGCTCCTGGGAGTTCTTCGACGTGCTGCTCACGCAGGCCAACATCATCACCACGCCGGGCGCGGGCTTCGGCCCCTCGGGCGAAGGCTACATTCGTCTTACCGCCTTCGGCGACGCCGAGGCCACCAAGGAGGCCATGCAGCGCATCGCCAAGCTGGAGCTGTAAGCTAGTTCGAGCGCGAACATCTCACAAACGCAAACCCCGCCTGCGCCAATCACAAGCGCAGGCGGGGTTTGTTTTATTCCCGACCGGCAAACAACAAAGAATTAAACAGCCAACGCCCAATCGTCAAGCAGGCATTATCAGCAATCGGACACCAACCACCGGCACCCCCATTGCCAGACCGCTCGGCACCTGATATACAACCTGTACGACGTAATCCACTCACAAGGGAGGGCACGCCATGGCATTCGACTTCAAGAAGGAATACCGCGACCTATACCACCCCAAGACGAAGCCAGTCATTATCGAAGTGCCAAACATGCGCTTCATCGCCGTAGAAGGATCGGGCGACCCCAACGAAGAAAACGGCGCATACTCAAATGCCGTGGGCGCTCTCTACGCCGTGGCCTACACGCTAAAGATGAGCTACAAAACCGACCACGTCATCCCCGGCTTCTACGAATACGTTGTCCCGCCGCTGGAGGGCTTCTGGTGGCAGCCCGGCATCGCTGGCGTCGACTATACCGACAAGTCGACGTTCCATTGGGTCTCGGCCATTCGCGTACCCGAATTCGTCGACGATACGCAGTTCGCCTGGGCAATCGAAACCGCCTCCGCAAAGAAGAAGCTCGACCTCTCGCATGTGCATCTCATCGAGCTAAACGAGAGCACCTGCGTCCAATGCATGCACATTGCTACGATAACGAACCCGCAACCATCGACCTTATGCACGAGTTCGCAGCATCACAGGGCTACGAACTCGACTTCTCGGACGATCGCAGGCACCACGAGATCTACCTCTCCGACCCGAGCAAGACCAACCCCGAGAAACTAAAAACCGTCGTACGACACCCCGTTCGCAAGGCGTAGTTCTAGGCGCTTCACCGTTCAAACGATTAGGGCCAGCGGCCATCGGATTCACGCCATCGCTGCGCACGCGCCGCCGTCACCACCCACCCACTCAAACGGACGGGATGCATCGCCATCACCCGCAAACGGCCAGATGAACAGTAGCGCGACTGCGCAGCGACCACGCACCTCGGCACCGCCGTTCGCGCGTGACCGCGCAGCGACTCCACACCTCAGCACCGCCGCTGTTCACGCACAGCTATGCCGCCCCGCTACGCGCGAGCAGCCTCAATGCGCGCCACGAGCGCGGGAATCTCCGCGGGCGCATGCGCGAGCTCGGTGGCATCCGCCAGCTCTTCGGGCGTGCCAAAGCCATACAGGCAGCCAATGCATGGCAAGCTATGCGCCGCTGACAAGGCAATATCCTTATGCCTATCGCCAATGGCAATAAACGGCCCCTCGAAATCACGCTCGATGGACTTGAAGATCTCTTCCTTGGGCGCGTAATCGAACTGCTGAGCGTTGTAATACCCGGAAAACCACCGATCCAGATCAAACGCCTTGCGCGCGACCTCCTGATACTCCGTCGCGCAATTACTCAGAAACACCAGCGTATGCCCTGTTGCCTTCACAGCATCGAGCATCTGAGGAACGCCATCGTACAGCCGTGCCTTGCCCGCCGCCACAGCCTGAAGCATGACATCCTTCACGTGCAGCGCCGCCGGCTCGGCCACCTCCCACGGAATCTCGGGCGCCAGGCGCGCCCAGGCCTCGAATACGTTCAAGCCCAGGTTGCGCTCCAATTCCTCGCGTGCAAACGTGCGCGGACGAGCCTTCCCCGCATCCACCAGCGTCTGGTATCCCGCGGGAAACGCATCGGCATACACGTACATGCTGTCATGCAGCGTGCCGTCATAATCAAAAACCAACGTGGAGGGCTTCATGCCCGCTCCTCTCGAACGCACGTAAGCAAACGGGGCAACCGGCCAGCCGATCGCCCCGTAGCTCTACCCTAAACGATGCAGCGCGCAAACAACGCCGCTACCGCAAAACGCTAGATTTGCCCCATGACATTACAGAGCTCGATGGCCCCCAGCGCGCACTCGCTGCCCTTGTTGCCCACCTTGCTACCAGCGCGCTCGATGGCCTGCTCGATGGTATCACAGGTGAGTACGCCCATCATTACGGGGATGCCCGCCTTCAGCGACACCTGCGCGATGCCCTTGGATACCTCGTTGCACACCACGTCGTAATGGCTGGTGGCACCGCGGATAACCGCACCCAGGCAGATAACGGCATCGAACTTGCCGCTCTCGGCCATACGCTGCGCCACCAGGGGAATCTCGAACGCGCCCGGCACCCAGGCGGCGGTGATGTTCTGCTCGGGCACGTTGTGGCGCACCAGTCCGTCAATCGCTCCATCCAGCAGCTTGCCCGTGATGAACTCGTTGAAACGCGCCACCACAATGCCCACGCGCAGACCCTCGTTAACTACCTTGCCCTCGATTACGTTGATTGCCATATCCGGCTCCTTTCCCAAATTCTTACGAACGAATGCCATTCCCTATGCCGTCACGGGTTCCTGCAGAATGCTCTCGAACACATGCCCCATCTTCGAGCGCTTCGTCTCGAGGTACGCACGGTCGTGCTCCTGCGGCTCGATCTCGATGGGCACGCGTTCCACAATCTCCAGGTTGAAATCGCCCAGGCCATACACCTTTTCCGGGTTATTGGTGAGCAGGCGAATGCTGCGGCAGCCCAGGTTGCGCAGAATCTGCGCACCCGACCAGTACTCGCGCAGGTCGGGTTCGAAGCCCAACGCCACGTTGGCTTCGACGGTGTCCATGCCCTGCTCCTGCAGCGCATACGCGCGGATCTTGTTCATCAGGCCAATGCCGCGCCCCTCCTGGCGCATGTACAGAAGCACGCCACGACCCTCGTCGTTGATCTGGCGCATCGCACTATGCAGCTGGTCGCCGCAGTCGCACCGATGGCTGCCGAACGCGTCGCCGGTTAGGCACTCGGAGTGCACGCGGCACAGCACGTTGCGTCCGTCGCCGATGTCGCCCTTCACCAGCGCGACGTGCTCCTCGCCCGTGATGTCGTTCACGAAGCCGTGAATCTGGAAGTCGCCATACTTCGTGGGCAGCTTCGCGGAACCCGCCGAGCGCATATGGTTGTCATGCGTGCGGCAGTAATCCTGCAGCTGCTTGATGGAAATGAAGCAGAGGTCCCACTCGCGCGCCTTTTCGACCAGCTCGCTCGTGCGCATCATCGAGCCATCCTCGCGCATGATCTCGCAGCACAGGCCGCACTGCCTCATGCCCGCATGGCGCAGCAAGTCGACGGTGGCCTCGGTGTGGCCATTACGCTCGAGCACGCCACCGCGCTTCGCCACCAGCGGGAACATATGCCCCGGCCTGCGGAAATCCTCGGGACGCGCATCGGGGTCGACGCACTTCATGGCCGTGAAGCTGCGCTCCGCAGCGGAAATGCCCGTGGTAGTGTTCACATGGTCGATGGAGACGGTGAACGCCGTCTCGTGATTGTCGGTGTTCTCGGAAACCATCTGCTGGAAGTTCAGCTTATGCGCAAGCTCCCAGCTCATGGGCATGCAGATGAGCCCCTTGGCGTGCGTAGCCATGAAGTTCACGTTCTCCTGCGTAGCGAACTCGGCCGCGCAGATAAGGTCGCCCTCGTTCTCGCGATCGGGGTCGTCGACCACCATGATGAGATGCCCCATCTGCAGCTCCGCAATCGCCTCCTGTACCGTGTTCAATTTCATATGCGTTCCTCTCTCCGTAAGAAGCCAGTTCCGAATTACGCGCTAGAAACCATTTCGCGCGAGAAATTCCATCGTGAGCCCCGCGGGGTCGGCCGCATGACCGGCCTGCGCCTCGGCCTGGGGTTCGCGCCCCAGCAGCTTGCGCACGTACTTGCCGAGCATGTCATTTTCCAGATTCACCGTATCGCCAGGTCGTTTGCCAAGAAGCACCGTCTGGGCGCCCGTATGCGGAATGATCGAGACCTCGAATTCGTTGCCGTGCACGCTCGCAACCGTGAGGCTAATGCCGTCGATGGCAATGGACCCCTGCGGCACCACCAGCTCGGCGATGCGCGCCTGCGTGCGAATGCGCACGCGCACCGCGTTGCCCTCGGGGCGTCGCTGCGTGATTACGCCCACGCCATCGATATGCCCCGACACGATATGCCCGCCGAAACGTCCGTCCGCCGGCATGGCGCGCTCCAGGTCGACGGGGCTACCCGGGGCAAGTTCCCCCAGGTTGGAGGCGCTCAACGTCTGCGGCATCACGTCAGCCGAAAACTCGCCTTCGCCCAGAGACGCGACCGTAAGGCACACGCCATTGGTGGCGATGCTGTCGCCGATGCGCGTGCCTTCCAGCACGGTGCGGCACGCGATGACGATCTTGCCCGCCTGCCCGCGCGGCGGCATGCGCCGTACCGAGCCCACTTCCTCGACAATGCCCGTGAACATCAGATGCTCCTCTCGACGTGCGAGGCCGCCACGCAGGGGCCTCCTCGCAGGGAATACACCAGCTTGACGTCGCCATCCAGCACCTCAAGCCGCGGGGTGCCCAGTTGCAGCGCATCGGCCATGCACTCAAGGCCCATCGAGCCCACGGGCGTCTTCGCATGCGAGCCGCCCACGATCTTCGGGGCCAGGTACACCACCGCTTCGTCGACCGCATCCAACTCGAAGGCCGTTGCCAGCAGCGACGAGCCACCCTCGAGCAGCATCGAATCGACCTCGCGTTCGCCTAGGTAGCTCAAGAGCGCCGCGAAATCCACGCGCCCATCGGCACCAGGTAGGCGCACGAGGGAAACGCCTGCCGCCTCCAGGGCAGCACACGCATCGTCGGCGCCATCGGCGTGCGCCACCAGCAGTGGCGTATCCTTCGCCGAACGCACGAGCGCGCTTTCAAGGGGGATACGCAGATGGCTGTCGACCACCACGCGCAGCGGCTGATTCGATGCTCCCGCGCGGCGGCACGTGAGCATGGGATCATCGGCAAGCACCGTGCCCACGCCCACGCAGATAGCCGCAAGACGATGGCGCAGGTCATGCACGTCGGCGCGCGACGCCTCACCAGAAACCCAGCGCGCATCACCCGACTCCGCGGCAATCTTCCCATCGGCCGTCATGGCCCACTTGGCAACCACGTATGGCTTGCGACTCGTGATGTAGTGGAAGAATACGGGGTTCAACGCATCGCATTCCGCGCACAGGCAATCCTGCTCGACCTGCACGCCCGCGGCACGCAAGCGTTCCACGCCGCTGCCGCTCACCAGCGGGTTCGGGTCGCGGCTGCCAATGACCACGCGCGCCACGCCAGCCTCCACGAGAGCATCGGCGCACGGAGGCTGATGTCCCGTATGACTGCAGGGTTCAAGGGTCACGTACACGGTGGCACCCGCCGGGTCCTCCCCCGCGGCAACGCAAGCGGCAAGCGCGTTGCGCTCTGCATGAGCCTCGCCGAAGCGCTCGTGGCATCCCTGGCCAATAACGCGTCCAGCCTTCACGACCACGGCGCCTACCAGGGGGTTTGGGTTCGTCCAACCCGCAGCGGAGCGAGCTAGCTCGATTGCCTGGCGCATGAAGCGCTCGTCAGCGGCGCGCTGCACGCCGCGCGCGATGCCCGAAGCGGCGTCGCGAGCTGCGGCCATCGCGGCTTCGAACGCGTTCTTCGGATGCTCGTTCGCCATCGCATATCCTCTCGTTGCCAGGTGGGCACGCGGCCCACCGCTCTCCCACGTGCGTATTCACGCGGGCCGGGCATGAAAAATGCCCGCCAGAAACCTGACGGGCGTAGCAACCGAAGACATGCGCACGGCATGTACAGCACGGCCCTAGGCCGCGCTTCAGTTCCGTTCTTCCATCCGGACTGTAACCGTTGGTTCTGGATTCGCACCAGATCAGCCGCTTGCGCGGGTCGCGGACTTGGGGCTTGCGCCCTTTACCGCCAGTGAGGAATTTCACCTCGCCCTGAACAGATATCATGCGCTGCACTATACCCCGCACCCCACTGCCGCGCAAGCCCCATTTTCACCCGTGTCGAATTTCTTGAGCGTCGTCGCGGCGCGTGCCATAATTGTGGGCGTATTGGTGCCGTTTCCCGGCGACGCCCGCCCACGGCACAGCTACCTGGGGGAAGGGAGTCATCATGTTTTGCCCGAACTGCAATGCCGAGGTTTCCGACGATTCTAAGTTCTGCCCCTCATGCGGCGAACGGCTGGATCCGCCATGCACAAGCCAGCAACCTGCGGAAACGCCAGAACCAAACCCACGGCAAACGCCTCCCCCGCCACCCGCGGAAGCCACCGCGGTAATGCCGCCGCAAGCAGGGCCCGCGAACCCCAACGCAACCTCGCCCCACCCCGGCTACACGCCTCCCGGCACCATGCCGCCCGCCCCTACCGGCCCCTGGGACGGCAAAACCTGGGTCGTCATCCTCTTCCTCATCTTCCTCTGGCCCGTGGGCATGATTCTCATGTGGATGAAGTCGTGCAAGTGGGAAAAGTCCGTGAAAGTGGTCGTCTCGGTGCTGTTCGCCCTCTACATCGCAGCCACCGTATTCTTCGCAACCGTCATGATGGGCACGCTCGTGAACCTCGCCGCCACCTCCACTGCGCCAAGCGCAGTAACGAATAGCCAGCCCAGCGCAAGCGACAAGAAAGACTCCGGCAGCTCCTCGAACTCGGGCAATTCCTCGGATAGCAAAAACTCCTCGAGCCCCAACGGCTCATCCTCGAATTCCAGCTCGAACGACGCAAAGCCCAATTCAGGCAGCTCCAGCACGGCAGGCATCGACTACGCTAACGCGCGCTACGGATTTAGCTGCACCCTGCCCGCCGGCTTCACGCTGCTGAGCGAATCGGCCAACGGCGACGGTGCGACGTACTTCAACTCCGAGTACAACATGACCGTGAAGGTGTTCGGATTCAACAACACCACCGGCATGGATGGCAGCCAGCTGGAAGAGTCCTGGTGGAACGGCGATAGCAATACGCAACGGGAAAGCATCGACAACTTCTGGATGCTCTACCAGTACGACAACTCGAAGGAGTACGTCTACGGCGCCTACGTGGGCACGGGCTGCATCGTGGAAGCGGACATCGACTTCCCCCTGCAGGCCGACAGCAGCGAGGAAATGGAGATCGCTTCGAACATCCTCATCAGCCTCAAGCCAGGCGATTTGACGGTTGCGCACTAACACGCGCCCGTAGCGGCTGCGCCAACGCGCAGGCCACGCAACGCCCGCACATGAAACGGGGTCGCCCGCACAAGCAGGCGACCCCGAACTATTCCCAGATAGACAGCGAAAAGCGCCGCGACCTACAGCAGATACGCGTCGACGATTTCGGCGTAGAACGCGATGTGCGTGTCCTTGTTGGCGCCCACGAACGTGCTGGGCTTGTCCTGCGGATACCACTGCTGCTCGTCGGGCTGCATGGCCGCGATGTCCTGCGCCTGCGTATAGAGCACGCGGCACTCCAGGGTAAGCGGCAGCTGCGCCACCGCGGGCACGCTCACCACGCGCGGCTCCACCAGCTGTAGGCCAGCTTCCTCCACCTTGTTCACGTCGCGCCCCGAACGCGAGCCGCAAATTTCCAGAATCTGCTTGGCGCCGGCCCCCTTCGGCACGCTGATGGTGAACTCGGGGTTCTTTTCGAGCATGCTCACCGTATGGCGACCCTCGCGAATGTAGGCGGTGAAGATGGGCTTGAACCACTCGAGGCCAATAGAAGCCCAGCCCAGCGTCATGCTGTTCACCGAGTCGCCGGCTTTCGTGGTAAGCAATACGCCGCCGGTGCTGAACGCGCGAATCACGTCGCTTGCGTAACCGGGAAAATCGAGAGTGCGAGCCATAGGGCCTCCTATTCAACTGCGCCGGAACGAGCACTTGCAGATATCAGGCACCAAGTATACCCGTCCCACCAGCGCTTAGACGCGCAATGGGCAACATGCGACGCAGAAAACGAAGACGCATGCGAACGTGAGGGAGATCCGCATGCGTCGGGAGGAACAATAGAGGGGTCGCCGCGCTATGCGAACGACACGACTATGGTGGCGGGGAGGGCCGCCAAGACGATGAGCGCACGAAGCGCAAAGCCGCCGATGAGCACGCCCGCTTCGCTGCCCATGCCCAGCGCACGCGAAGGTGCGCCCTTAGCCACGAACAGCTCGAACGTCTCGATGAGCGCGGGAAGCACAAGCCCCAGCAGCACGAACGCGATCCAGAAGGCGGGGGCAAACGGCCCAGCCAGCAAGCTGACCACCGTGTCATGCGCCGTTGCGTTCGCGGAGTTCACGATGAACAGCATGGCCGCCACCAGCACCAGCTCCACGATGGGAAGCCAATAGTGGGCGCGCTTGAGCGCCGGAAGCGACTCGGCTTCGGCGGGCGCGATGGCAAGCGACCCAAGCACGACGGCCGCCGCACCCGTGGACACGGCCGAGACCAGGAACAGCACGGGGAGAATTGCGTTGTTCCACAGCGGGTACGTCTTCACCACGCCCAGCAGGCAGCCGGTGTACGCGCCCACGCACACCGCGAACACGACGCCCACGATGTCGAGCCAGCGCGGAATGGCGATACTGCGAAATTCCATCACGGCAACCACCAGGGCAATCACCTCGAATACCGCGAGGAAGTAGACGCCCCAGGTCATCACCGAGCCCACGTTATGCACCAGCAGGGCGAAGCGCAGCGGATGAAGCAGGCCGCCCTTCGCGTCCACCATCAGCAGCACCAGGCCCACGGCCACCACCACGGGGGCGATGTAGTGCCCGATCTTGCGCGTGGTTACAGCATGCGGGTGCTTCCAAGCCACAAACGCCGAGGTAATGAACGCGCCGCCGCCCAGGCCAGCCAGGAAAAGGTACAGCGCGATGGGTATGCCCCATACAGGTTCGAATTGCATCTCTCATCACCTCACGTAGTAAATCTTGGCTTTGGTCAGGTCGCCCGCGATGGGCTGGGCCCCCGTTTCCGCAATGGTGCGGGAAATCTCGCTCTGGGGGTCGTCGAGGTCGCCGAAGATGCGCGCACCCGTAAGGCACGCCTCAACGCAGCTGCACATCGCCGTGCCGTCGGAAGCCGACGCCGTGCAGAAGCGGCACTTATCCACGGTGCCTTCCTTCTCGTTCACCTGGCGCACCTGGTAGGGGCATGCGGCCATGCAGTACTTGCAGCCGATGCAACGCCCCTGGTCAACGGCAACGATGCCGGCGTCGGTAATGTGCGTCGCGCCCGTGGGACATACGCTCGCGCACGGCGCGTCCTCGCAATGCATGCACTGCAGGGGAACCATTTCCCAGTTCAGGGATGGACTCGTGCCGCTTTCGGCCTCCTCGAACCTGATGAACTGCTCGCTCGGTTCCAAGCCATTCTGGCGCTGGCATGCGGTAACGCACGTGTAGCAGCCCACGCATTTCGTGGTATCGATTAGCATTCCAAAACGAGTCATTACGCACCTGCTTTCTGGACCGTAAGCGCCACGTCGCGCACCATGCCCGCGCCATATGCAGGCTCGATCGCAAAGGGCACCAGGTCGGCAACGTTCACGCCGGAAGTCGCATCCTGCGATTTCCCAAGGCCCGACGGCACAAACACCACGCCGGGCATCACGCACTCGGTCACGCGCACGCGAGCCGTGACCTCCGACTGCCCCGCAAGCTTCACCGTGTCGCCATCGGCGATATGCAGGCGTTCGGCGTCGCGCGCGTTCAGCCATACGCGGTCGAGCCCATACTTGGCCACGATCGCAGCAAGGGAGCCCACGCTGAACGCCAGCCCGCCGGATACCACGGGCAGCGAGCCCGAGGCCAGGGCGAACCCGTCGCCGGAAGGCATATGGGCAGGCTCGACCCACTGGGGAGCAGCGGAAAGCCCCGCCGCGGAGCATGCCGCGCTCGCGAACTCGATCTTGCCGCTCGGCGTGCCCCATGCAGGCATGCGCCCGTATTCCACGGCGCGGTCGTGAAGCGACACGGAGCCAACGCTCAGGGCGCCTTCGTAGCTCACGCCCACGCTTGCTAGCTGGGCGCGCGCAACGTCTTCCAGCGAGAAATCGAACGCATCGCCCACGCCACATGCAGCAGCCAGACCGCAGATGATATCTTGCAGTGGCTTCGTGCCTGCATGCACCTGGCCAATCGCCGCATTGCGCATCACAACGCTGGGCGTAGGCCCGCTCACGAACGCGGGGAGCTCGTCGCGCTCGAGATAGCTCACGTCGGGCAGCACGTACGTGCACGCCTGCGCCGTCGGGCTGAGCGCGATGTCGATGCACACCGAAAGCTCGCAGCCCTCGATGGCGGAACGCGCGTATTCGGGGCTCGAAGCATCCCCAACGTAGTCGTTTCCGCAGAACAGCAGACCCTTGATAGAGCCCTCGTGCGCGCCCTTCAACGCTGCGGCCGCAGATCCGCCCGCGGGAGCACCCAGCGGGTATTCGGAATCGCCGATACGCGCCGCACTCGGCTGGGTCACGGGGCTTATGCCCGCAAGCTCGCCGGGCTGAACATCGGCATCCACCAGGGCGCCACCGCGCTGGTTGTAGCAACCAAGCAGCGCGTTCAGCAGCGCCGTCGCACGGGCGAGTTCGCCGGAATTGCCATAGAGCGCCCCATTGCCACCGCGACGGTCGAGCGCCACGGAGCACGCGGGGGCCGCCCGCCAGAGCGACGCGGCCAGCTCGCGCACAACCGTCGCGTCGATGCCCGCCGTTTTCTGCGCCCAATGGGCGGTATACGGCGCCATCGCCGCACGATATTCCTCGAAGCCGGCACCTTGCGCAGCCACGAACGAAGCGTCGAAGTCGTTTTCCAGCAGCTCATGGGAAATTGCCAGCACCAGCGCAAGCTGCATGCCGGGCTTAACGGCAATCCACTCGCCACCCAGCTTGGCGTCGCCCACCATGCAAGGGCCCGCAATCACGATGCGCGCGCCGTTTTCGCGGCCCGCCTGCAGCGCGGCAAACTGAGCCGGATACATGCCGCCCAAAGCGCCATCGCACAGGTAGAGCACCATCTTCGAATGGGCCACATCGGGGGTATACCCCCCGCAGCCCAGCGCGGCACGCGTTCCCGCCTTGCGGGCAAGCACCCCCGCGGAAGCGCTGTCGAACACGTTCGCGCTACCCATCGCCCACATGAGGCGCTTTCCGTAGAAATCGCTCGTGGGGCGCCCATTGCCAATGTAGGCAAGCTGGGAAGGATCCATTCCGCGCATGGCGGACCCAATCTCGTGAAACGCCTCGTCCCAGCTGACGGGCTCGAACTTGCCCTGCGCGTTCTTGCGCAGCGGTTCCACGACGCGCTCTTCCGCCTCGACAATCTGGGGGTAGGCATACCCGACGGCGCACAGCTTGCCACCCGAAGCGGCATTGCCGGCGTCGCCGATGACCTTGCCCAGCTTGCCCTTATTTACATATGCGGTGAACCCGCAGTTGTTATCGCAGCCCGCACACGAAGAGTGAACGAGCTTCGCGGTGTCGTCCGTTTCATAATTTGCGGCAATGGCCCAATCCATGGACGCATTCGCCGCCGTTGCCACCGAAGCGGCTCCTAGAGCGCCCGCCGTTGCGGCCAGAAAGCCGCGGCGGGTTATCGTTGCATCTCGCATAATCTCATCCTTCCGCATTGCCTACGGACGAACGAGCACGCCGGCAACTTCGGCCGTATTCACGACGCCCGCGTCGATGCACTCCTGGAAGATATCCTGCCAGTCGATGAACTGAATGGCCCCATTCGGGCACTGCTCGGCGCAGCGACCGCACGAAATGCACTTCGTCGACTTGCCCGTCACGCTCGAGACCTGAGGCATGTTCCAGGGGCAGGCCTCGTGGCACATGCCGCACCCGATGCATACGTCTTCGTCAATCACGCGCGCACCCGTATTCGGGTCGCTGGAAATGGCATGCACAGGGCAATTGTCCACGCAGGCGGGATCGCTGCACTGCTTGCAGCTCTTGATGGTGAACTGGCAGTTGCTAAACGCGCCGTCGAGCGTGTCGGGCGAAGAGCCATAGTTGTAGTTTTCCCACACGCGCACGCGGGACGTTTGCTGGCTAACCCAACCGTCGTTGCGCAGCGAGCACATCATCTCGCAGCGCTGGCAGCCGCTGCAGCGACCACGGTCGGTAACGATGAACTTCTGCGGGGTCGTGGAAATCTCGATGCGCCCGGCGGCGATTGCGCGCTCCGTAACGCCCCATTTGGCGAGCACGCCGCCCACGACTAGACCCGCAACGCCGCAACCGCACATGGCAAGCACGTCGCGACGGGATACATTCCTGGGCTTGCTGCCGCCATCGCTCTCCTGCGCGGCGGCATCGGTATTCAGATGAACCTCTGACATACGCGTTTCTCCTCCTCGTTGTAAGAAAATCTCGCCTCGGACGCCCGAAAGCGTCCGCCTCCCTCGTTTTCTCACCTGCGCAACTCGGGGAGCAGTATCCCGCGAAGCCGCGTACCCCCCTTCCCCTCTTGCGGGGTAATAATCACAAATTGCCTGATAGTTTGGTTATTACCCGAAAAGAGGGTACGAGGGGTAGCGGCCCTTGCCCTATCCTCTGCGCAGAACGGCCAACGCAGACGCGCCGTTCGATATCGCTCGCACGTTCCCACATTCACCGCGCAACGTGAATTCGACCTGAGGATTTGGAGAGTGATATGGCAGACGAGAAGTCATTCGGCTGGACCGGCAAGATGCTCCGCGTGAACCTCACCACGGGCAGCATCACCACCGAAGCCACCGAGCCGTACAAGGCCTACATCGGCGGCATGGGCCTCGCCAACAAGATCATGTACGACGAAGTGCCCGCGGGCACCGAGCCGTTCGACCCCGAGAACAAGATCATCTTCGCCGTGGGCCCGCTCACGGCAACCGGCGTGCCCCTGGCCGGGCGCACCACGATTTGCAGCCTTTCCACGTTCACGACCGACCACCTGGTTATCGACGCCCACTGCGGCGGCATGCTGGGCGCCAAGATGAAGATGGCCGGCTACGACGCCATCATCGTGGAAGGCGCGAGCGACAAGCCCGTATACCTTTCCATCCATAACGACACCGTGAAGATCAAGAGCGCCGAAAAGGTGTGGGGCCTGGGCACCCGCGCCACCACCGAGCTGCTCACGCGCCTGGAAGGCACGCGCACGTGCGTGGCCGCCATCGGCCCCGCCGGCGAGAACCTGCTGCCGTATTCGTGCATCATCAACTCCCGCAACCATTCCGCCGGCGCCGGCACGGGCGCGGTCATGGGCTCGAAGATGCTGAAGGCGCTGGTCATCGAGGGCGATAAGCCCGTGTACGTGGCCGACCCCAAAGCCGTGGCCGAGCTTTCCGACTACATGCTGCGCGAGATCGTGGGCTCGAACAACAACCACGTCGTTCCCAGCACGCAGCAGGAATGGGCGGAATTCTACGACGCCGATTCCCGCTGGACCGCCGCGAAGGGCCTGAACTGGGAGCTGGCCGAGGGTGGCCCCATCGAGACCGGCGAGCCGAAACCAGGCGAGCTGAACACGGTGGGCTACCGCTGCATGAAGTCGACGAAGGACCTGGGTCCCGCCGCTTCCGCATACACCATCAAGATGAACGGCTGCCACAGCTGCCCGATTCACTGCTACAGCGACCTGCGCGTTGAGGCGTCGGCCGAAGCAGGCGGCTTCGAGACCTCGGGCAACACCTGTGCCGCCAACTTCCCCTGGCGCTACGCCGAGACCATCTTGAAGACGGGCATCAGCCAGAAGGAAATGCCCGACGAGTACATCGCCTTCAACGCGGCCATCGGCACCACCATGGATGACCTGGGCCTGTGGTGCAACTACGCCAGCCTGCACCGCGACATCGCCCACTGCATCAAGGAAGGCATCTTCAAGCGCGTGCTTCCCGCCGAGGAATACGCGCTGTTCGACTGGAGCAAGCTGACGCCCGAGAATGCCGACCCCAGCGTGGCCGTGCAGATCCTGCGCCACATCGCCCAGAACGACAACGAGATGAGCTACGTTGCCCATGGCGACGTAGTGTGGTGCGAGCGCTGGAACGACATGGCCTGGTTCGACGACAAGGCCTCGACCCTCATCAACTACCGCGGCTGGCCCGTGCATCATGCAGCCGAATGCTTCGGCCAGGTTGGCATGCTGTACAACATGGTGTTCAACCGCGACGACATGATTCACTCCGCGGTAAACTTCCAGGGCAGCGGCCTGCCGTTCGACCTGAAGAAGGCCATCGCAGCCGAGGTCTGGGGCGGAGAAGACGCCATCGACCCGCCGAAGGCCTACACGCCCATGAACGAGCACAAGGCGAATTTCGCCTGGTGGAGCGTGGTCACCGACGTACTGCACGACAGCCTGACGCTGTGCAACTGGGTATGGCCCATGACCTGCAGCCCCACGAAGGCGCGCGACTACCGCGGCGACCTCGATCTGGAGGCGAAGTTCTTCACGGCCGTAACCGGGCAGGACGTTACCACCGACGAGCTGTACGCCATCGGCGAGAAGATCACCACGCTGCAGCGTTGCAACACCATGCGAGGCATGGGCACCGACGACTTCCGCAACGTGCATGACATCGCCACCAAGTGGACGTTCACCCAGGACCCCGACATTCCCGCATTTTCCGAGGGAACCGTGAAGCTGGACTGGGAAGACTGGCAGAAGGCGCTGGGCATGTTCTACAAGCGCTTCTCGTGGGATGAGCAGAAGGGCTGCCCCACGGCCGCGTACCTCGACGCGCACGGCATGAGCGACGTCAAGGAAGACCTGCAGGCCGCAGGGCTGATGTAGCACAAACGGGCCGCGAGAACCTCCCCTCGCGGCCCGTTTTCTCGTCTTGTTCGCCAAACGCTACTTGGCGTATTCGCTCAGGTAATCCAACACGTCCTGGCGCGAATGAAGGCCCGTTTTCGCATAGATGCGCTTGATATGGGCATGCACGGTTCCAGGACTGATGAACAGCTCTTCGGCCACGCGCTGCTGCGTCTTGCCCAACGCATAGCGCACGAGCACTTCCTCTTCGCGCTCGGTAAGCAGAAACTGCTGGCCAAGCGTGTGAATTCCCTCTTTCATGGCCATGCGCATCGCATCTTCGCGCGATGCCGGCTCGGCCTTCTTCTCCAAGCCCATGAGGCTCTTCATGACCCGATGGTTCGACGCGGGCTGCTCGCTGGGGGTCTCTTGGCTTTCCTCTTCCGACTTGTTCCCCAGGCCATCCATGTACACGAAAATGAGCTGGCCCAAAATGAACTGCGCAGAAATGACCATCGCGACGCCCATGATGGCGATGACCTGGATGGAATCGACGCCAATCATGGCCAGGCCGCCTTCCGCCATGCGCGCGAGGGCGCGAGGGCCCAGGAACACGGCGAAACCGCTGAGCACGTAGTACCAAGGGTCACGGTAGCCATAGCTCATGAAGGCCACGATGATGTACCAGTCGAACACCACCATGAGGGCGTTCGTGGACGTCGTGAAGCATCCGCCCAGCCCCAGGTTATCGGGCCACAGCACGTACGCCAAAATGGCCAGGCACCCCAGCGCCTGCATGATCTGCCAGATGGCGACCGTCATCACGCGCGTGCGGCCGCGCATCACGGCGACCACGATGATCACGCATATCGCCATGACGATGAGGGCATACAGAACGCGATGGAACCCGCCCAGGGAAATGCCCTCGCCCGCGGGGTAGCCACGCAGCAGGCCGATGACCACCGAAAGGAACGCGATGCCCAGGCCCGTTACCATGAGGAACTTGCTGCTGGAAACGGTGTCTTCCATGAAGCCGAAGTAATCGTTGCCCAACGTGGGGCTTTCAATTTCGAACGCCTTCTTGCGCTTGCGTGCGGCGCGGATGAGCGGGAACTGCGCCAGTGCCAAAAACAACGCGCACACGTTGTCGGCCGGGTCGGGCATGAACGCAAACATCAGCAAGATGACCTCGCTGAAGGCCAGGCCACCCACGGTAACTACCACCGCCGTGGTGGTGCTGCACCCGCGCACGCGGCGCAGCCAGTAGCCAATGTTCATGTACGCCAGGAACTCGTTGGCGGCATGGGCCACCAGAAGCGCATCCACCGATACGCCCGGCGTATGCTCGAGCACGCACAGAAGCACCAGCACGAGCGCCTGGGCGGCGATGAGCGCATGCCCCAGCGCATTCGCCTGCCTCTTGCTTAGATTCGAATCACGCAGGGCGAGCCATGCAGCAACGAACAGTACCGGGATGAGCGACACGAGCGTGGCACCATCGGTGAACAATCCCTGATCGGTTTCGATATAGCTTCCGTAGCTTCCCACGATCAGGCAGTCGCGGGCGCACACGAGGCCCGCGATCGTTGGAATAAGCGGGGAATACACGCGTGCGATTTCGCGCACGCCCCCACAGGCACCCGTACTTCGGGCGTCCTTACCCTTTTTCATAACACTCCCTCAAACGGATTCGCTCGCCCCTCGTCTGCGGCAAACGACTCCCCCAACTCTACCCCATAGCCTAGCGAATCCAAAACGCCACGCTATGGAGCGATAAGCGCATTTAACCAGCTTATAACGTCGTTTTCCAAATTACCCCCTAAAAGGGTACAGCCGCGGCGGGGCATGTTCGCATAATGGGGCGCAAGGAGGAGCATATGGAGAACATCGAGCAGGAACAAACGGAGGAGCGCACGCTCGCGCAGCAGGCCGAGGAGCTTCACGCCGCCGTTGGGCGCGCGCTGGACGACGTGCGCGTGCAATCGAGCGACAGCGCCCTGGTTACGCCCGACCGCTGGGAGAGCAAGGGCATGGCGCCCGATTGGATGACGCCCAGCGAATTCGCGGACGTGCTTATGGCGATCATTAGCGATGACCCCGTGTGGTGCCAGCCCGAGGAAGGCGGGGCGGAAGACGAGGCGACTGCCGAAGGCGACGGAACGAACGAAGAGGCGGACGCCGAGTCCAGCGAAGCACTAGCCAAGCCCGCAACGCTCGCCGAAGCATTCGCGCTTTTGCCCGCCATTGCGCACGACGACATCCAGGTGCTGCACGGTGCTTCCACCGACTACCTGTATTCCGATGCGCGCATGACGGACGCGTACGCTAACTGGGCGTTTCTAGCGCAAGAGGACGATAAGGTGCGCACGTTCGTGTACGTGGTACGGGAGGATTCCCGCGTGTACCCGCGCCCCATGGTGTACCGCTCGCTGCTGAACCCGCCGTTCAGCATGACGGAAGACGACGTGCTGCGCTGCTGGCAAACCGTGCAGGAAACGGGCGAGTTTCCCGATATCGCCAGCTGCGAAGCCAGTAATGGTGACGTCTACTTCTTCTCGACCGATTACCTATCGCCCACGTACGCCCAGTCGCTCGCCGAATACGAATCGGTAGAGCGCCTGATGAATCCCTAGGAAAGAGAACGCCATGGCTAGCGACGAAGTCCGAAACGTTTACAAGGAAATCGAAGACAGGCGCGTGATTCGCACCGCCGACGTGTACCAGATGGCGAATGAGAACGGCGTGCGCGGGTATTCCGACAAGCTGCTTTCCGTGGTCGCCGACTTTTGCAACAGTGGCATCCCCGAGGGATGCAACGCGCGCGGCATGGCAGGCAAGAGCAAGCGCGGCGAAGTGGCATGCCAACTATTCGGGCGCATCGACCCCGAAACGCGCGTTATCGAGCAGGCGGGGTTCCGCAGCAGGGGCTGCATCGCCATCACGGCATCTGCGAGCATGATATGCCAGATGATCGAGGGCAAAACGATTGAGGAGGCGCTCGCGGTTACCGATGCCGACATCGTACGCGCGCTCGACGGCGTGCCATCCGACAAGCGCGACACTCCCCTATTCGCCCAGGAGGCATGCCACGCCATGATTGGCGACTGGCTCATGGCCCAAGGCGGGCTTGCCGCGGCCGACGAAGTAGCACCTTGCGACATGGGCAGCGTGACGTGCCTCATCTGCGAGCACTGCAGCCTGCGCGACCTGAGGTTCGATGCGATGCTGGAAGGCTAGCAGCGCAAACGACAAAGCCGAAGCGCTCTAGATTCGCACCACGGCGCTCACGAGGCGCTGCGCGGCGGGCGACGCGGGATGCTCGAACACGCGGGTCGTGGGACCTTCCTCTACGATAGAGCCCGCATCCATCACGTACACGCGATGGCAAAGACTCTGAACGAGGGCAAGGTCGTGGCTGATGAACAGGCAGGCCATATTGCGACTCGTGCATATGTCGCGCAGCAGACGCACGATCTTCGCCTGCACGGTCACATCAAGAGCGCTCGTGGGTTCGTCGGCAACGAGCAGCTGAGGATCGCCGATGATGGCGCGCGCGATGGCGGCACGCTGGCACTCGCCACCGGAAAGCTCCCATGCATAGCGATCGGCATAACCACGCGGAAGCTCAACCGCCTCGAGAGCATCGAGCACGCGCGCCGCATGCTCGCTCTTGGGAACCCCCGTGTACGCGATGCCCTCCGCAACGCCCTGGCCCACTTTCATACGCGGCGAAAACGACGACGCAGGATGCTGGAACACCATCTGCATTCCGCGTTGCGCCTGGCGAAACTCACGAGGGCGTCGGGCGGGGCGTACGGACGCATCGCATTCCGCATCGCGGAAACGCAACGTGCCCGCATCAGCGCGCTCCAGGCCAAGCAGCACGCGCGCCATGGTGGATTTGCCCGAACCGCTCAGCCCCACCAGGCCAACAATCTCGCCTTTCCCCACGGAAAGGCTCACGCCATTCAGGGCATTCAGGCCATCGACGTGCTTGCGATACGACTTCGAGATGTCGCGAGCTTCCAACAGGGCCATTAGCACGCCTCCGCATCAGCCGATGGGGCAACGCGCCCCGGAATGGCGGCAATGAGCTCCCTCGTATAGGGATGCTCGGGCGCATAGAGAACCTGCTCGCGAGAGCCCATCTCCACCAACTCGCCCTTGCACATGACGCCGATTCTGTCGGCGACCAGGGAAAGCGCCGCGATGTTGTGGCTCACCACGATGATGGAGCACCCATGCTCCTCGCGCAAGCGCACGAGCAGGCTCGCAACTTGCTTCTGCGCCATCACATCCAAGGCGCTCGTGGGCTCGTCGGCCAGCATGAGCGTGGGCTTCAGGGCCGCCGACATGGCCAGCACCACGCGCTGGCACATGCCGCCCGAAATCTCATGCGGATACGAATTCAGCACCCGCTCGGGATCGTCGAATCCCATCTCACGCAATAACGCGCATTCGACCTCGCGATACTCCGCGCGCGGACACGCATCGTGCACGCGCAGGCATTCGTCGAACTGCTTGCGAATGCGAAAGAGCGGGTCGAGCGAGGCGGTGGGATCCTGGAACACATAGGCAATATGCTTGCCACGCAGGCGTTCGAATGCACGGGCAGGCTTGCTGGTAATCTCCGAGCCCTCGAACAAGACGCTTCCCTCGCTCACGCGCCCCGACTTGCCCAAAAGGCCAGCCAACGCGCGCAGCACGGAGCTCTTCCCCGAACCGCTCTCGCCCACGATGCCCAGAATTTCCCCCGAGCGCACTTCGAACGAAACGCCGCGCACGGCCTGGGCACCCCCATAGGAGATGCCCAGGTCCCGCACGGACAAAATTGTCGTAGATTGCTTAGGCAACGTCGGTATCCACCGTGATGAGATAGTACTCGCTGGGGGCAACCGCAAAGCCCGTCACGCCATCGCGCACGATGTAGGACGTTTCGGAATTGCCAAAGAAGATGAAGGCGTTGTCATCGAGCACCTTCTGGGAGAGCTGCGTGATGACGTTCAGGCGAGCGTTGTCGTCGAACGAAGCCTCGAGCTCATTGACCAGGCCATCCACCTCGGCATTGCTATAACCACCGAAGTTGCTGGAGCCCGTAGAGGCAAAGCACATGCTTGCGAAGTAGGCGGCGTCGCCCGTGGGGGCCATGCCGTAGCTATCGATGGTCATATCGGGGTCGGCCGCATTGTAGGTCTCGGCGTCCTGCAGCCAGTAGTCGACGGAGACGATGTTCAGCTTAATGCCAATGGAACCCAGCTTCGACTGCAGGTCATCGGCCAGACGCACGAAGCGCTCATACGTGGAGCAGTTGTACAGCGTCAGCTCGGCGGCAGTGCCATCGGGCAGCTCGCGCACGCCGTCACCGTTGGTGTCCACGACGCCCGCGGCGTCCAGAGCAGCCGCAGCCTTTTCCGTGCTGCAGCTATCGACCGTCACCTGCAGGCCCTTCGTACCGCCATAGGGTAGCTGAGAGCTGTACACGCCATAGCTGGGGACTTCAGTGCCCACGTTGATGACGTCGGCGTAGTTCTCACGGTCGATGCACCACGAAACGGCTTCGCGGATGGCGGCGTTGGAGGGCACGGGGTTCGTCATGTTGAAGCGAACGAAGTCTGCGCGCGTGGAGGTCTGGGAGGCCTTCTTGAAGTCGCCGTTATCTACGAGCGTCTTGTAGGCGGAAGCGCCCGGCATAGCCAGAAGGTCCAGCTCGCCGTTCTGCATGGCCAGGATCTGGGATTCGTTGTCGAAGAACGTGTACAGGTTCACCTTGTCCAGCTTCGGCGTGCCATTCCAATAGTTCTGATTGGGAACGAGCGTGGTGTGGTCCTCGTACACGAATTCGCTCATCACATAAGGGCCCGTGCAGGGCGTGTTGGCAGCGTAGTCAATGCCATCGCCCACGTAATAGATGCTGAACAGCGGGTCGCACATGCAGTTCTCGAACGAGGGAACGGGCTGCTGCGTCTTGATGGTCACCGTCTGGCCACTAGCCTCGATGGAGGCAATCGCCAGCGTCTCGGCAGCACGCTCGTTTTCCGCGTAGGTGCGATCAAGGCACGCCTTCACGGCCTCGCCCGTCATCTTCTCGCCGTTGGTGAAGTACACGTCGTCACGCAGCTCGAATTCCCAGGTGAGCTCGTCGATATTCTTGACGGACTTTGCCAGCCACGGTTCGACGGAGAAATCGTCGTTGAGCTTGAGCAGGTTTTCGGTGATGCCAAAGTACTGCATTTCCCAGCCATCCCAGCCATTCGCGGGGTCCATGCTCTCGGCGTAGAAATATGCCGTGGAGCCCGCGTTGAGCACCTTTTCCGCGCCCTGGTCGGCGTTTGCCGTACCCACGGATTCACTCGAGGCGGAGCACCCGCACAGCGCAAGCGAAAGCGCGAATGCCGCAATACCTGCGACAATCGCACCAGCCTTCAATTTACCTACCTTCATTACCAACCCTTCCTTTTCGATTCCCCACCAGGAATCCCCTTACTACTTTCCCATCGCCTTCAGGCGCCACCCGACCATCACGCCCATCCATCACGTCGCGGAGGGCATCGCCGAGCAGGTTGAAGACGGTGACAACAATGAACAACGCCACGCCAGGCACGAGGATGCACCAGGGGGCGAATTGGAAGCTACTCGCCGCCTCGCTCATCATGGCGCCCCATTCGTTCGTGGGGCGACCGAGCCCAAGACCCAAGAACGACAAGCCGGCCATGGTAAGCACGGTGTCACCAATGGAGAGGGCGGCCATGACTGCTAAGGGGGAGAGCATATTTGGAAGAACGTACTTGCGGGCAATGGCCACGATGCCCGCCCCGCACACGCGAGCCGCACTCACGGAATCGGAGCTTTTCAGGCCCATGGCAAGCGACCGCGAAAGGCGCGCAAACTCCGTCCACTTCACGGCAACGACGGCAATGACCATGTTGACGATGCCCTGCCCCAGAATGGCGGAAATCGCGATGGCAAGCACGAAGCTGGGAAACGCCTGGAACATCGTGATGACCTTATCGATGACGGCATCGACTGCACCACCGGAAATGCCGGCGATAAGGCCCAGCACCGTGCCAACGGCAAATGCCAATAGCACGATGACGAACGCCATCATGACCGACTCGCTGCCGCCAAACAGCGTGCGAAGGGCTACGTCGCGTCCCACCGAATCGCTTCCCAAGAGGAAGCCATCCTGGCCGGGAGCGCAATACGCATGCGAAAGGTCGGTGGCATTGGGGTCGAACGGCAGCACGAGAGCAGCGACCACGAAGCCCACCGTTACCACCAGGGCCACGGCAGCGGTTATCGCCAGTTTCGTCTTCGCTTTCGTCCAGCGCGTACGCATTATCGCTCCCCCTTCACGCGAGGGTCGATAAGCCGGCTGACGATGTCGACCGCATAATTCACGATCAGGTACACGAGGGCCATGAGCAGCGCATACCCCTGCACGACGGGATAGTCGCGTGCGCCAATGGCCTGAACGGAGAGATTACCCACGCCCGGCCAGCTAAAAATGCTCTCGACGATGGCGGTGCCGCCCAGCAGGGAGCCCACGGACATGCCGACGAGCGCCAAGATGGGCAAGGCGGAATTGCGCAACACATGGCGGAAGAGAATCGAACGCTCGGAAATGCCACGTGAGCGCAGGCCCTCGACGTAGGGGGCGCTCAACTGCTCGAGGGCGATGGTGCGCACCTGACGCACGTACCACGCGGATAGCGGCAAGGCCAGGGAAAGCGTGGGCATGATGATTCCCGCCACGTTGGCAGAAGAGCGCACGGGCAGCCAGTGAAGCTGCACGCTCATGACGTAGAGCAGGACAAACGCCACCACGAATGCGGGCAGCGAGCAAAACGCGTACGAGATGGGACGCACGATGTTGTCGACGATCCCATCTTTCCGATACGCGCACAGCAAACCCAAGGGCAGCGAGATAAGCAACGTGACCAGCATCGAGGAAGCCGCGAGCGAAAGCGTGTACGGCAGGCAGGACATAAGCGAACCCGACACCGAGCGACCATTGCGATACGACTGCCCCAGGTCGCCTTGGAAGAGCGACGCCATCCACGAGGCGTACTGTTCCAAGAAGGGACGGTCGAGCCCCAGCTCGTGGCGCTTTTCGGCGAGCTCCGCCGCCGTGGGCACCACACCATGGTCGGTAAAGTACTGAATGGCGGCATCGGTTGGCGACAGATAGGAAAGCAGATACGCCAGAAACGTAACGCCCACCACAACGACAATGGCACCTACGACATGCGACGCAAAACGAGGCACGCGCGATGAAAACACAGTTCGGGAGACCATTGGAGAGCTACTTCGCTGCCTTCACCATAAACATGGGCGATGAGCCATAGAACGACTTTTCGCTATCCGTCCAAAGCTCTTCCCAGATGGATGCGTCGGCAGAAACGCGGGAAGCGCCCAAGCTTTCGAGCGTACGGATATCCCAAGCGGGACGCAAGACGGGAGTGAGCGGCAGCTGAGCAGCCATGGCCTCGCAGCGCTTCTCTTCCTCGGAGGTGGCCTGAGCCTCGACGTCCCAGCCATCGAGCGAATTGCCCACCTGATCGGCAAGGCGCGCGGCATTAATGACGGGGTCGACCAGGTAGCGATACCAATTCGCATCGAAAACGAGCAGCTTGCCACCCGGACGGAGAACGCGCAGCCATTCCGCATAGGCCGCTTCGGGCTCGCGCATCAGCCACGTAAGGTTGCGGCTGATGGCGAGGTCGAAGGGAGCATCCTCAAACGGCAGGGAGGTGACGTCGAGGCAATGGAATGTCACGTTTTCGGGGGAGGCAAATTCGCTCACGTTGAGGCGTGCGCGCTCGATCATGTTGCAGCTAGTGTCGACGGCATCGACCTTGCAGCCGCGATTGGAGAACAGCACGCTGAAGAAGCCAGGGCCACAGCCCAGGTCGAGCACGCGCGGCTTACGACCCTCGGCATTAGCCCGAGCGAACAATTCCGCCGTTTCGCGGTCGATAACGCGCTCCCACACGTCACGGCGCTCATCGGACAGCTCGCCAACCACGCCGTTGTAATAGCTTTTCGCACGCTTATTCCAATACCCGGTGATGACTTCTCCCGTTAGCGTGGCTTCGCAAACCGCTGTCACTGCCGCAACCTCCATGCAATGTGACGAACTACTACTTCGTAGCACTGCATTCTAGCGGTAGAAGTAACACGATTCAATAGTTCGTAATACCCCAACGGTTACATCGAGGTAACCGGCGGTTGCAAGGATAGATTTGCCGCCGTTTGCGGAAAATAACGGAAGTGAAATGAGTTTCACTTCCGCAAGGAGTGCGCTAACGGAAGTGAATTGCGTTTCGCTTCCGTAAGACTATACTAAAAGGAACGATAACGGCGATAGCGAGGAACCATGTGGCCACCAGTCGAATACGAAACCCTTCCATGGCACCGTGACGACGATGCGCTCGCCTACGCGTCAAAAACGCAGCGCCGAAAGATACGAGCTACGTACGAAGCCGCACTACCTGCGCGCATTTCCGAGCTCGACGTCCCCCTCAACGCCGAATTGAGCCGGCGCGCAGAAGAGCTCATGGCATCCATAGCCCGGTACGACCAAGAGCAAGCTAATCGCGCTTACAACCTGCCCGCGCTCATGCTCCGAAGCGAATCGTCCTCGAGCTCCCAGATCGAGCGCCTCACCTCGAGCGCGCGCAACGTGGCACTAGCGGAACTCAGCGACAAGACATCCCAGAATGCACAGCTCATCGCAGCGAACATTGCGGCCATGCGCGAGGCCCTTGCGCATGAGGGCGAGATTGACGTTCCTCTCATCATCCGCATACACGACACTCTCGTTGCAGACACCGACGCAGCAGCCGGCATCAGAACCGAACAGGTATGGATTGGGGGCGGCTTTTACAGTCCGCACGGGGCCGTTTTCGTTCCGCCCCATCACAGCCGCATTTCGGCCTGCCTCGACGACCTAGTAGCTTTCAGTAACAGAAACGACATTTCGCCCCTGGCAAAGGCCGCCATTTTCCATGCGCAATTCGAAACCATTCACCCCTTCACCGATGGCAACGGACGCACGGGACGGGCGTTGCTGCACGCCATGCTCGCTTGGGATGACGTGCTTCGATGCGCCACCATACCGCTTTCGGCAGGGCTCCTGAGCAACGTCGACGCATACATGGCTGCGCTTGACGCATACCACAACGGCAGCATCGAGCCCATCGTCGAGCAGCTACTCGATGCGCTCGAACTATCCATTGCGCTTGGGTCAAAAATGTCGGCTCGCATCGATAGCACGCTCAGCGCATGGTGCGAATCGTTCACCGAACGCAAGGGTTCGAAGATCCACGAGCTACCGGCGCTGCTCGTGGAACAGCCCGTCGTCAATGTAACATACGTCGCCAACAGGCTTGAAATATCCGATAGGGCCGCGCGCGACCTTATCGCCAAGGCCTGCGAATACGGTATCCTATCCAAAATGGGCAATGCACATCGCGGCGCATTTTACCAAGCCCCCGATCTTATAGAGGTCATCGAGGAGGCATCGAATGCGAAGGGATTACTGCGGGCAAGGGAAAGTCATGCATAAACCGACAATAGGTAGCATCCGAACGCCTTAGGGCTCCGCAACGAAAATGATCACGCACTCGATGCAACATTCCATACGAATACGTTGTATCGACTCTCGTCGGTATTCTTCCTCAAACTTGCGGTGCGCAAATACAACGAAAACGATAAATAGCTTTTTCGTTGTAACGTTTTACCCCAAATTTGTCTGCTTTTTGTGCAACGAAGGAGCTAATTAGCTCCTTCGTTGCATTTTGACGTCATTTGGCGTCGCACTATAATAGACAACGAATGTGATATAATCTCTTTCGATGTAAAAGGAGATTGCCATGCTGCTGAATTTCACTGTAGAAAACTGGATGTCCTACAAAAACGAAGCATCACTCAACATGACTTCGTCGCTCGAGCGACAGCATAAAGAAACGCTTACGCGCATTCCCGGATTCCGAAGCAAGAAAGCCCTTCCGGTCGGAGCCATCTACGGTGGAAATGCCGCAGGCAAAACGGGCGTATTCCAAGGAATCGCGGCACTGAAGAACATGGTCCTTTCCGATTTCGGAATAGATGGCGTGCTCCCCGTAGAGCCCTTCAGTCTCGACGCCGATTCCCTGTCGAAGCCCACCACTTTCGATATCACGTTTCTCGTCAATCAAACGATCTATCGCTACGTCCTCGAGGCCACATCAAACGCCATTTCGTACGAGTCGCTCGAAACGATCTCTGAAAAGGCTTGCATTGAGCTCTTTGAACGAAGCGGCGAACAAGGCGAAGACGATTATTCTTTCAACCCGGAGCTTGGCGACCCTGATTTCCTGAAGTTCGTGAGCAAAACCACCCGCACGAACCAAACATTTCTCGGAAACGCTGTGGCGCAAAATGTCTCCGGCCTACTCGAAGCCTATAGCTGGTTTTCCGAAATACTCGAATTGGTTGGCGTCGAGTCGCAGGCATGGTCCTTTGCAACAGCGGCGGACAGCAAAGAGGGCTTCCTCGATTACGCCTCTTCCACCCTTTCTCGCCTCGACACGGGAATCGTCGGATTGCAGGGCGAACGCGTTGACCCAAATATCTTGCCCAAAGACGCCCGACTTCGAAAGCGAATTGCAGAGTTGAAAGGCGACGACCTAATCACGGCAGTGATGGAGAAGAAAGCGGGCGACTACGAGTTCGAAATGCTCACCATTCACGCCGATGCTGGAGAACCTCGCGTGGAGCGCATGCGTACACTGCATTTGGGCCCCGATGGCAATACCCACAGCTTCGACCTTGGAATGGAGTCGTCGGGCACGCAGCGCCTCATGGGTCTTTTGCCGATGCTCTTCGACCTGCAAAACGCAGATGGGTCAGCACAGGCGAAAGTCTACATCGTCGACGAACTCGACCGATGCCTGCATACCATGCTCACTGCGCAGCTCATCCGCGACTTCCTTTGCACGTGCGGAGAGGATACGCGTAAGCAGCTGCTATTCACCACGCACGACCTCCTGCTCATGGACCAGTCCATCATGCGCCGCGACGAAATGTACATAGCCCAACGTGGCGTCGATGGCTGCTCGGAGCTCGTAGGCCTCGCCGAGTTCAATGGCATCCGCTACGACAAAGACCTTGTGCGAAGCTATCTAGACGGTCGCTTTGGCGGTATTCCAATGTTCGGGGGAGCTGGAACACGTGGCTAGGAAAAAGAGGGACCCACTTCAAAGAAAGAAAAACACACGCGAATACAAGAACGTGTGCTGGGTTAGCGCAGAAGGGCAAACCGAAAAGGATTATCTTGGGATGAATGCCTTTAGGAACTGCGAGGTTTCAATTAGATTCCCAAAGGACATTCATCCCGGCAGGCGCAACCCAAGCCAGGTCCTAAAGCGCTTCAAAAAAGCCATGCGCACAGAAGACTTCCGCCAAAACGACGAGGCATGGGTCGTCGTCGACGTGGATACCTGGAGCGAAGCCGAATTCAAAGAGCTACTCGAATGGGAGAAAGCCGATCCGCGTCACCATCTGGCCATCAGCAATCCTAAATTCGAGCTATTCATTTTAATGCACTACGAACGCGCCAATGGCTGTACGACGCCGCAAAAGGTCGATGCAAAATTGAAGAAGCATTGGCCCCGTTACGATAAAAGAATCAGCCCAACCCAGTTCTCTGATGAAGAGATCAAACAAGCAATCGACCACGCCCGCACCAAACGCGCGTGCCATTCGGAACCCGTTCCCGCTCCCGGCATGACCGACGCGCACTTGCTGGCAGGAAGGTTGATAAGCCAATAGCCGCCAGAAACTCCTAACGCTCCGCTCATTCAATTCGCAGAAAGAAGCCTCATGGATTGCCAACAAATCACAGGCCTGATTACCGCACTCGCAACAGCAGCCGCTGCAATTTGCGCAGCAATCGCGGCAGGGCAAACGCGCAAGCAAACCAAGATTGGAGTAAATGAAGTGAACCCCGATAGTTGGACTGGAAACAAAAGTTTCCAGTCCAACTATCGGGGTTCACTTCACCGCAAGGGGAAACCCCTTAATTTTTCTTCTCGACCATAGTCGCCTATTAATTCCCCGCCCAGAACGACGGCCCGTAGCGCACCTACCGCTCGCGAGACACCCCGCTCGAGCTCTGCGCCATACCGGCCGAATAACACGCCAGGGCCAACATGAGGGGCATGCAATACACGAGCGGCAGCAGATATCGCGGGCTCACCGCCGGGCATGCAAATGCCGCAGCTACGCTCAACGCAACAGAATGCAATCACTTATTCCGGCTCGTCGCAGCTCGCAGCCCTTCAACTGGTTTCGATAGCAAACCAAACAGAAGGGGCGCGCCAATCATTACAGGAGCCACATAACGGCAAAGCACAACGGGAGCAAAGGCAACCGTTATGACAACCCCCCAAAAGAACGTGCAGATGAATAGCTCCGCTTTTTGCCGCCTAATCCAAAAGACCAACGTTGCCGCAAGCAGAAAAATGGTATACGTCCCAGGCTTAATCAAGAACGAAAACGGAAAACTCGAGAACGCCTCATCCCCACGTTCGCCAAACTGACATCCGCCAAAACAATGATTGACCAATGCGTCCAAATCGGGAAATACGCTCGCCGACCTAATGTCTATGTAATCCGGATTGCACGCTGGGCCTTGAATATCTTCGGTCTCTATAAACGGATGGTACATTCTTGTATCTGGATATGATTTAAACGGATACCAAAGACCAAGATTCAGCATCCCAAACGCATCCAGGTATTTCTTTGGATGAGCTATGCCAATTCTCACGTACTCATAGAAAAAGCGCGCAGGATCTCCTTTCACCTTTTCTACATCGAGCCCGCCTTTCATCGAATCAGAGATTTCGGGCTCTAGCGAATAGAGACCCATTCCTTCGGAATCAAGATATTCCTCAATCGCGGAACGCTCCTCCGCAAGCTTGCTAGACTCGTGGACCCTACTAAGCTGCATCACAGGAACACTCAGAGATTCCCTAATGGACTGGCTTGGCTGAACATTCAGTAGAGAATAAATCGGCCCCTGAACAACTAGGGTAAGCAAGATTGGAACAATAAGACAAAGAGCAACCCCAGCCCGAAGCCGCCTCGATTCACCCCTAAGCAAAAACACTGAAAGAAACAAGGAAAACGCTACGACAATGATTCCGTTATTGCGAACCAGGGAAAAAACGACAAGGCAGAGCACCAGCCTTATTGCAGCCAACCGCGCGTCCGAACGACAACGAAGCAATTCGATTGCGTTCAATAAAGCCAGAACGAACATAGCCATAAAAACCGCGTCTTGGGCACTCGATACCGACAATATAGGAAGCCAAGGACAAACAACAAAGTAGACTCCAGCAGCAATAACGACGATTGCGCTGCAATCATTCTTGTACAGGAATAAAACAACCCGAGAAACGCTATAGAGCACAAGCGCCATTTGCAGGGCAGCAAACAAAGCAAAACCCAGCTGAACACTGCCAAATGCCCAGCTTCCTATGCGAATCACTTCATAATAGAGCCACGTATAAAGAACGGAATAGTGCGAAACAACCGGGGTATTGGGGTTATCCCACTCGAGATAGAAAAAGCCGCCATCGTAGCCATAAACCCCCGGGAATAGCGTCAGGTACCAAACAACCCACGCAACCCATATCGCAAGAACAAGCGACCGGGCAAGCGGAGCCGAGCAGCTCTTTCGGCCCAGGACGAATCGACTCTTCGCGAGAAAGAACCGACCAATCTTAAGAACCGCAAACGCCATAGCGAAAAATGCAACACTCAAAAAGGGCACTGTAACAATATTGATGTACCCAGTGCGCCCAAATGCTTCTAGAGGCTCGCCAAGCGCAAAACATGAGGCTACCAAAAACGATGCAAAGGCAAGCGCAACGTAATCGCCAGCGCTTCGCAACTTATAATCGCTTCGCACAATAACCAACAGCAAAAAATAAGCAGCAGCAATCAGAATCGAAAAAGGGACACTGATGCGATACGAGCCCATTGCACACAAAAACACGCCAACCGCACCAACGAGGGCCAACAGCAATCTCTTCGGATGTCGCAGGGCAGAAAATGCCATACGCGCCTCAGAAATGTCATGATCACAAATTGCAAGCATGCTCAATTGCCCCTACTGCCATCTCGATAACCCCACCCGACGCATACAAGAAACACTACCCAGCACGGTAGACCGAACCCGCCCAAAAGAACGAGATGTAATGTCGGACCAAATGGAATCGACTTACCGCTGCTAAATCACGTATTGCCATTCCCCACAGCGCTTCATTCGTCTAGATAAAGATGATACCGCAATACGCATTCGCCTAATCAACAAGAAGCTCTCAACGCATCGCACCTATCGCTCACGAGGCGCCCACTCGGGCTCTCTGCCGTACCAGCCGAATAGCACACCAAAGCCAGCATAAGGGGCATGCAATACACGAGCGGCAACACGTATCGCGGGCTTACCGCCGGGCATGCAAATGCCACGAGCATGCTCATCACAATCGGGATGAAGAAGAGCATGTTCCGACGGCGGAAGAACCCAACCAAGACGAAGCATATAAGCGGCAACCACCCGCCATAGAAGCCGCGTGAGAGGAAGATGCCCAGCAATGGGGTCTTGGCGATTTCCCTCCATGCACCCGCAACGTCTTCTTCGGCCGATTGCAAATACTTGGGCTTGAAGAACGTCGTCTTGAAGTCGGGATTGTCAATCTTGGCGATGAGCCAATTCTGCACGTTCTCGGTCTTGTACGTCTCGAGCGTCGAGCCGTACGTAAAGGGAAGAGCGGGGGCCAAAAGCGCCGAAGCGATGTTCAAGGACGATTTCGCGTACTCAACGGGATGCCGCACGCCTATGCTCGCCCATGCCCCGAAGAAGCGCATGATATCCCCCGTTGAAGCGTCTAGCCTGAATTGCCTCTTCACCGGGTCAACGAGCGTAGGCGAATAGGCAGACGTGGCCTTATCGACGTCAAGCACGCCTTCCAGCGCTTCGCGCTCGTCAGCCGAAAGGTCATCACTCTCCTTGACGACCGTAATCGCCTGCTGAAGAAACACGCCCAGCGTTTCCTGCTTGCCACCTGGCGCAACGCCCCCAATAAGCGGATATACAATCGCGGGGACGAGAACGACCGCAACGGCAAGCGGAGCCAGAAGCTGCACGACCGACTGCCAACGATACCCACTTCGCCAGCAATAGACCAGCAGAAAGAGATTAGAAGCGGCAACGATATACAGTCCGGGCTTCTTCGTAACCATGGAGAGGAGCGAAACAAGAACAAGCGCAACCATAAACGCCTTGCTCTTGCAGCACGCACCTTTCGAACGGACAACCTCGACGAAGCAAATCATGTACGCGAGGAAGAAAATCGAGAACAGCGAATCCTTGCCCATATACGTTGCCCACTGCGGGAAGAGGGGGCACAACGCGCATATGGCCACCCCAATCTCAGCAAAGCGCTGCGAAATGGCGAGTCGGTCGGCCGCATAGCAACACGTGATCGCAAGGACCACCGCCGTTAGGGACGATTGGAATAGGCTGTAGGCGAAGAGCCCGTAATTCTGAGAACCCAGCAAGTCGCCCAGCGACAGAAATGCGCCGTATAGAAGCGTTACGAGCACGGGATGGTGGTCGATATATTCCGCGTCAACGAACACGTTCATCGTCGTGTAGTACGTGGGGGCATCAGTAAGATACTGGTAGAGCTGGTTATACGTGTCAAACGTATTGGAAATGGGATACTGCAAGAACATCCACGGCAACCAGCAGGCCAGTATGATAGCCGCACAAATAAGCACCGGCTTAGGGGAAAGCCGCAGATTCCAGCGTGCAGGCTTTTCCTGGCTCCTTCGCACCCAACCCGGAAGGCGTTTTGCCAGTTGAAGCATGATAATTGCAAGCGCAACTACGCCCAAAAGCAACGTAACGACAAAGACGGCCTCACGTGCAGGAAGGTCCTTCAGGTATTTGATGCCGCTCGGTCCCTTCGAATGCACGCACAGCGCAATGGCGCTCATAGCCACCATCACGCATGACGCAATCGCAACGACAACAGCAAATCGCTTATGATCTTTTACCCATTTCATGCAGCCAATACGCCCCCGCAATATCACCTGTAAGCTGCCCAGACAAACGCACCCATAACAATACACGCCGTCCTTAGAACGTTTCTGAATATACATGGCGGCGTCATGTACTCCTTGCTAACTAAGCCGCATCCGCCATGCTCGCCCACTCAAACGAGGCTGAAAAGCCAGCACTAGCGAAACTAAAGCAGATGCAGCATTCCTCACTGCAAATCTTAATGATCCCACTCAAAGAGTTCTGCACATTAACGAAGGACAGCATCCCTTTCAAACCCTGCAATTGGCTTACTACACCAATGGAGTAAGCATCAGCAGGTCCATTGAAAATGGAGGATACACACTGGATGGTTACACGTGGATTCTCGACAACGACGAAATGCTTGCCCTCCTACAATCAAACAAATACTTATTCGTAAATAACGCTACAGACTCTTTCCGTTCGAACTACCAGTGTCTTTTCGACACTCCCATCGAAAATGGAACACTCTACAAACTCACTCCGCTATCTGACTCGGTTGAACTGACTAAAATAGCGCAGGAATAATCTTAGAGGACGCCAACAGGAATTTTGCCCAGAGAATGGGAGATGAGCTCAATAGGAATTCTCTTATGTACGGAATGTGCCGTCGCGATATTGCACGTACAATCTATCTGAGTTTGGCCATGCTGCCGCCCACCAAACGCTTGGTAGCGGCAACTTGAGGCACAAGGAGCAGCGTGCTCGATTCCGCATTGGCTCAAGAAATCCCTCGTTATTCTCCGAATTGCCCTACGACTGCTTACTGTTGCCGCATACGATTGAAGGCATAACGCTGCTAGAACAATCAACCGGGGAAGAAACGGAGGATAGATGCAGCAACCTATCGACACCTATAATCCGCAGGTATTCGCCACCGAAAAGAAAATCAGTACTTCGATCGAAAGAGCGCACGCAAGGACGCCGATGAGATAGCGAAGCATATTATCGCCTTTGCCAACTTCGCGGGAGGAAAGCTTGTCATCGGCATAGAGGACGACGGCGAATTAACCGGCTTCAAGCGCGACAAAACACACGACGTCGAGGATTTCAAACAGGCTGCAATAACGTGCTGCGATTCGATTCCCAAGGCTGAGGTGGTTGAAGTTCCCGTAACTAACTCCAAAGGCGAAAACGACTTGATTCTCGTCATCGATATCGAAGCCTCGGCTGAACGCGCCATCACGAGGCGCCGGGACAAGGCGGTCTTCTTACGACAGAAAGACAAGAGCGTAACCCTCGACCGAGAACAGATGCTTGCACTCGAATACGACAAGAATCAGCGACGATACGAAGATGAAGTTGACGAGCGTTCCTCCATCAAGGATATCGATCCGGAGGTGATGGCCCGCTACAAGACTGCCATAGGAACGGATGTCTCTGACGAACAGATTCTCCGCAGCCATGGATTCATGAGAAACGGCCACCTGACCAACGCGGGCATCCTGCTGTTCGCAGAATATCCGCCATAGTTCATGCCCTGGGCCCGTGTTCGAGTGCTGCGCTATGATGGCGTAAAGCGCGAGACAGGCAAGCGAATGAACATCGTGAAGGACAGAACATTCGATTGCCCTTTGCCAAAAGTGATAGACGACGCCCATGCGATAATTGCCGAGCAATTGCGCGAATTCCAGTTCCTTGGCGACGACGGGCTATTCAAGGTGGTTCCCGAATATCCGGAATTCAACTGGTTCGAGGGGAGGTGATCAACGCTGTAACCCACCGTCATTTTCCGAGCCGAATAACGCCGCCGTACTTCTCACATTGGAAAACAATATCGGCGCAAGAACATTGCGTCAGCAAGAAAACCTCGAGAATCGCATAGGGTCGAACGTTATGGACGTCCTAAACGGATACGAGATAGAGGCCATCCGATACGCCATGTCTCGCGGCAGCGTTACAACCAAAACGCTCGCGAAGCAAATTCGCAAGAGCTCAAGCCTGTGCGCTAAGACATTAAAGGAGCCAGCCGAGAAGCGCGTGCCCGAATGGCACGGAAGCAGCAAGAACGACCCCTCGCAGCACTATACACTCGCGGAGGAACGGAGCAAATTCGGAACGGGCGGCCACTGGCAGTAAATTTCCCGAAACAGCATTTCCGAATCCGTGGGGCCAAAACGTCGGATCATGAAGTAAAACGGAGTAGCAGATTACGCAACCTTGACCCCGGACGAACGCACCCACAACAATGCGCTACCTCATGTACAACGCTCTCGATTATACATGGCACAGACCCGGACGGTCGCATCAGCAAAGCACACACAGCGTACTTGGTCGATTTGTATTTCGCGTAACGCCGACGACCCAGGACCACATCGCCACTCAATCAGAACGCACAGATGAAGGCACGTGCTATTTTCGCAACAATCGCTTGCACGTTCGCTTAACCCATCGAGGAAAAGCGGTTATAAGCCTGCCAATACGCCACGAATGCGACGTCAGCAATGCTCGATTTCGCTCAATTTCCTTCGTTAGAAAACCATCCAGCTTTTCATTTTGCAAGCGAAGCTGTTCCATTTGAGCAGTCTGAATTTTAAGCCGCTCTGCGAATTTAGCATTTTGCTCGACTACGCCATTCAGCGCCTCCGAGTTGCTACGAACCAGAGCAAAAACTTCATCGATCGATTGGCCCATCACATTCCGGACGGTAGCAAGCTCCCCTCCAATCTCTTCAATGACAGCGCCGTAGTGACGCGCATTGCCTTCCGACAACGCAGAAATAGCCGACGTGTAAGAGATGGGAAGCCTCATCCTGCGCAAAAACGCGTCAGAGAACACTTCGAAAACCCTCACATCGCTGAAAAACAAAGCGTCCCGATCGGCTTCTCGAAGCCTTGAAACGTACGAACGCCATAGTGCATCCGATGAGGCATCCACCCCCTCAAACGCCGCCTTAATCACTCGCGAGCTCTCCCGCTTCGAAAAGAGCTGGCATACGCGCTCGGAGAATTGAAAACGACCAGGCTGGGCATATACTTCCAGTAACTGAGAAGAGAGAGCCTCCGAAGAACGAAGCCTGCTAATCCCCGTTGTCGCAAAATTAGAATCATGCGATTTTTCAAACAAAGGCCCATCGACAACGCCGCACGGATTGCTCTCTTGACTCAAAAGAATGACAGGACGGTTCAGCGCCAAACCCTCCACGGCGACACGGCCCAAGCCAACAACGCCGAAAACGTTTGTGGCGATTTCCCTCTCCCAGCAAGCTTGATAGCCGTGAAACGTAACGCGGTCGCTTACGCCGACCGAAGCGCACAACTCCTCTAGCTCGCTTTCGCTATTGCCATTTCCATAAATATGAAGGTGTTCTATGGGCAAATCGGGCAACCATTTTATGAAGCAAACCAAGCCGCCCATTTTATCTTCGTCGAGGCGGGAAACGAGAGCCCATTCTCGGTTCTGCGGAAGAGCGTCATCCACCTCAGCGGAAACACTTAGATCAAGGGGGTTTCGCAACAAGGAAACGGGGCTTACAACCGATCCACCCACAGGCATCAAATGCCAGCCGACAACAAAGATATGGTCGACCATCTCGCGGAACAAATACTGGAAGTAGGCATTCTCGATGGGAGTCCACGGAAACGTTGAGCTAGAGAAGCCATGCAGAACGTACGAGACAGGCACGCCGACGATCTTCGCCGCAATCACAGCTGGGTACAGCGAATAAAACGGATGCGCGATAACGGCATCAATGTTATAACGTCGGATAATCGATGCGAGTTTTTCAACGCTCTCCAGAAACGACACAACCGTCGCATCGAAAAAACCATAGCAATGCCACCCTCGTATTATTCTCTCATCGGGCAGCGAGCATGCGGCTTCATCGACGGCATTGGCGACCAGAAAACACTCATCTCCCTGCTCTTCCAACGCGGAAGAGCAGCCATTAATAAATTTCTCTACGCCGCCAGAGCCAAACGACTCGGCTACATGAAGGAATCGCATGCCGTTTCTCCTATACGGTTACTTATTCCGCTTCTTAACCTCCGCCGCAACAACATCGCCCATGCCGCCACCCATTAGCTTGCGAACGAACTTACGACCAACCCTCTGCATGGCTGAAGGATGGGATTTCTTAAGCGCAAGCTTCTTAGGAGCTCGCTCCGGATCGAACGCACACTGTCGGAGGTCGGGGAGCATCGTGTACATCTCCCCTGCTTTTCGATACCATTCCGGGCTCAAGGACCGCAAGTACTCATCAAACTCTTTTGCCCGACGCAAACCGCGTTCCCTATCACGATCGAACACGAGCGAGATCGTATAGTGCGTCTTCAGGAAGTTATTAAGAACAAGGTGCTCATAATAGCGCGCAACAGACGGCTTCATTATGTCGCGCACTTTGAAGTAATACTCGAGCGCACCCCTCATAACTCGATCATGGTTGTCGTATCGATTCACGAACGAACGGGGATTGACGCTCTGCTCGGCATCACCAATAGCGTAATGGTACAAATTGCCATCCAAAAAAACGAGTTTTTCGATAAAGGGCAATGGTTGCATTTGAAACTGAACGTCAACGTAAAAACAGTGTTCAAAAAGGCAGAGGCCGCATTCACGCAGCAATTCCGTTCGGTACGCGCTATTTCCCAGAGAAAAGTATTCCTTCGTAAGATCAAGGTCGCCAATGTCATACACACGGTTGTAGCAAATAGATTTCGATTTCTTAGTAATGCGCGTTATGGCGCCGCTCGTCATATTGATTTGGCAATAATCGGAGACAACAAGATCGACCGTCTCGTCCATATTGCGTAGACGATTCAAAAGACGAGTTAGCTCATCGGGATCAAGCCAATCATCGCCATCGACAACGCGAAAGTACTTCCCCGTGGCCCGCTTGAGCGCCTCGTTGATCGTTGACCCATGACCACCATTCTCCTTATCGACAAGTCGAACAATGCCCGGGTACCGCTTTTCATATCCCCGGCCAATCTCAGCGGTACGATCACGAGACCCATCGTTAACGACGATTACATCCAGCGCTTCAGGGCTTCCGCAGGCAAGCAGCGAGTCCAAACAACGACCCAACGTGTACTCCACGTTGTAAGACGGAACACAAATCGACAGCAATTTATCGCACTTGCAAACAGGATTGGGCTCACCGAAAACCCCAACAGTATCCCCTTTGCCGTACAGACGAGCTATCCCCTCATCAAGTAATCGAGCTTGCTCTGACGAGGAATACCACTCCGCATAACTTTCGTTGATTTGCGGAACATACGTCCCCAGAGCAATACGCTCCAAAGCATCTGCGATTCCAGCAATATCCCACTCGGCAAACGTAAGCCCGCCATACTGCCGGATGAGCCTATCCGCCGGAGAGTGCTGCCCCGTAATCGCAAGAATGGGTTTACGAGCACCCACATAATCAGCAAGCTTCCCCGCAAGATACACCGAACCGCCGGCAGAACTAAACGCCTTGAACCAACCATCGACATGAAGTAACCAATCCGCTCGCTTCATTATCGACAAACTATCGAGATAGCTTACGCCATCTTCAATGCTAACCGCATCATTCAAGTAGTAATTCCAAATAAGACTACGTGAGTTATCAGTAACCGACCCGACAAAACGTAGATGCAGCTTTTCAAAAGCGTACGGATTATTATCGCGAAGGAGATTAAGAGCATGAATAAATGGCTCGACTGATCGATCTTTATACGCTTGTCCCAAAAAAACTAATTGCACGCGCGAGTCAGCGCTCTTCGAAAAGGCCTCCGTTGGGTATAACGATTCATCATACGAGTGAGAAATAACAGCAACGTTATCCCGCCGAAATCCGCACAGCATATATTTTGCCTGCGGAGCATTGGGGAACACCAGCATATCCGCCTTCTTAACAGCGGTTATCTCGTACCGTTTATATTGGCAAAGCAGGTCAACGCCAGCATCGCCCCGACCCAACCATTGGCTGCAATCAGATAGCTCGTTTAAATCCAAACGCAATTCTTGCTTTTCGCTCTTAGTAAGCGATTTCGTTTTATCAAGCAAATCGCGCATCATATGAGGAACACGCGATATGGGGTCCCCCAGAGAAGCAATCCATGGGATATCAGGATGCCTCTGCTTAATCTTCTCGCCAACGACAATGCTTTCCGGAGGCATACTGCGCGTCATAACGAAGTCGTAAGGCTCTTGCGCGTGACGCTTTTCAAACTCCGCAACCGCGGCCTCAACCCAAACGCTTATCTCATCCGTATCGACATGAATGGGCGTGATGTTGTCCGACTCTAAGGGAAGTTGCGCGTCATACCCCCATTGGTTACTCAACGAGGAACAAACATCGTAATGATGCACAGAATGACTGAGCAACTTAAACGCAACGATTCCCTCCGAAGAAGTTGACGGAGGGAAAAACCAACTTGCCACAAAACCCTTCAACGTATTATTCTCCCCACTCAATTGACGCTTTATCAGCGTTGCCCAAAAGGCACTGGACAATTCGCATGCTCGCACGGCCATCGCCATACGGGTTAGACGCCTTGCTCATGCGCTCGTACTCCGCTTCATCGACCAAGAGACGATTGCACTCACGATAGATATCTTCTTCAGCGGTTCCCACCAGCTTAAGCGTGCCAGCCTCGATTCCTTCGGGGCGTTCCGTCGTATCGCGCATCACCAGCACGGGAACGCCTAGCGAAGGGGCCTCTTCCTGGATGCCGCCACTATCCGTGAGGATGACAAAACTCCTGGCAAGGAAATTATGAAAATCGAGCACGTCTAGAGGGTCGATAAGCCTAATACGGTCGCATCCATCGAGTTCCGCATGCGCAGCCTCTCGCACCTTAGGATTGAGGTGGACGGGGTAAATCGCCTTAACATCGGGATGCTCTTCGACAATGCGCCTGATTGCGCGGAACATCGAATGCATGGGTGCCCCTAGATTCTCACGACGATGCGCGGTGACAAGCAGCAGCCTCGAGTCGCCCACCCAGTCCAACTCGGTATGCGCATACGAGGGATTGACGGTCGTATTCAAAGCATCGATGCCAGTATTACCCGTTACGACAATGCGCTCGGAATCTCGCCCCTCTTGCATGAGGTTCTGCGCCGAAGCCTTAGTCGGCGCAAACCACCAGCTCGAAAGCACATCCACGCATTGACGATTGAACTCCTCCGGAAACGGGGAATACAAGTTATGGGTACGCAGACCCGCCTCGACATGGCCCACGGGAATTTGACGATAAAATGCAGCGAGCGCCGCCGCAAAGCTCGTCGTAGTATCACCATGCACCAATACGATGTCCGGTTCGACTTGATCAAGCACCGAGCCCATTCCCAGCAGAACATCCGCAGTGATATCCGACAGCGTCTGATTCTGCTTCATAATCGACAAATCGAAATCGGGAACCACATCAAATGCGGCAAGCACTTGATCGAGCATCTCGCGATGTTGTCCCGTTACGCACACCACGCATTCGATGCCCGATGACCTCTTAAGCTCCAGCACGAGCGGGCACATTTTGATTGCCTCAGGTCGTGTTCCAAAAACGACAAGCGCCTTATTCATGATCATCCCCCCAGAACAAATGATCGCTCAACGCTAATGCAGACTTCACGGTATCCTGCATATCGTAATAACGATACTCACCCAGACGACCGCCAAACACAACCTGCTTATCCTCATCCGCAAGTCGCTTATAGGCGTCGTATCGAGCGCGATTCTCGGCATCCTCCATAGGATAGTAGGGTTCCTCCCCTACGTGCCAATCCGCCGGGTACTCCCGAGAGATGACCGTTACGGGCTGGGTCCCGAACTCGAAATGCTTATGCTCGATTATGCGCGTGTAGGGAGTTTCGCGGTCGGTATAATTTACCACCGCAACGCCCTGATGGTTCTCCTCCTGAAGCACTTCGTGCTCAAAACGCAAACCTCGATAGCCAAGCGCCCCCTTGTCGAACTCGTAATACTCGTCGATAGGTCCCGTGTACACAACGGTGTCAGCCAACGACAAAAGCTCAGCGCGATTCTCGAGGAAGTCCGTATTCAAGCGCACTTCAGCTCCCTCAAGCAGCTTTTCGAACAATGCAGTGTAACCTCCGACGGGAATGCCCTGATACGCCGCGTTGAAGTAGTTATTATCGAACGTAAAGCGAACGGGAATACGACGCATAATCGATGCGGGCAGCTCCGTGCAAGGGGAACCCCATTGCTTCTCGGTGTACCCTTTAACCAGCTTTTCGTAAATATCTCGGCCAACAAGGCTCAGGATGTGCTCCTCGAGATTCTGAGGATTGGAGCAAGGAACGCTCTGCTCTGCGATTTTCGCCTTAGCCTCGCTTGGCGTATTGACGCCCCACAAGGCATGGAACGTATTCATATTGAACGGCAGGTTATACAGCTCGCCCTTATAGTTCGCAACGGGGCTATTCACGAAATTGTTGAAGCGACAAAAACGTCGCATATAGTCCCATATCTCCTCGTCATTCGTTCGGAAGATATGCGCACCATACACATGAACTTGGATACCCTCGACCTGCTTGGTATAGCAGTTGCCGCCAATATGATCGCGCCGCTCAACGATGAGAACGCGCTTGCCCGCGTCGACGGCTTCCCTCGCAATAATGGAGCCGAATAATCCGGCGCCGACAATGAGCACGTCATATGGAAGTTGCCGAGGCATCATTTACCGCCTTTCTTGCGCATCATTCGTTTCACTGCCCGCACGGGCGCCGTAATAGCACGCCCTATACGATAGCTATTCGATTTCTCAAGCTTACGAACACGCTCCCTAAGCACGTCGTTTTGGCGCTGAAGCACGTGCGCCTGGCTATCGGCGTTGGCGATTCGACCCTTCAAGTGCATTACCTCCATACGCGGATTTGCCACCCCATCTTCCACGGGAACAAAGCAAAAACGCGCGTAATACTCCATGGGATTTTCCAGCAGCAAACGCAGCCTCCCCCACTGAGCCTCAGTGAAGTAGGATTCGTCTACCTCGCCTTCGTCACGCAAACGTACGAAGTCCTCATGCGCACGTTCGACAAAACCAGAAAGCGCGGCGGGGGCCAATCGAGATTCATTCCACACGTAACCATCGAAGCGCATCGCAGCCGCCGATTTCAAACATGCAGCACGACGCTCCTCGGGAACCTTCAGGGCCATACTGCGGACAAAGTCATACTCGTCGCATATGCAATACACTTTCGAAGCGTCGCATGTAGAGCGTCCCGGATTATCCTCGCGCACCAAATACGTTTCATCCTCAAGCAGCATCACGCGGCTTCCCCAGAAAAGCACCTGAGCGTAAAAGCCCGTATCCTGGAAAGACGCCCCCGGCGTTTCGTTATGCCTAATACCGTGGTCACGCAAAAACTGCAAACTATAAAATCCTGGCTGGCCAGGCTTAATGGATGACCTCCAAGGGTCAAGCGATGGGTTCAGAAGAACCTGATAATGCTTTTTGTCGCGAGAAATGGGAGCACGACGAAACGAACGTTCCGCATTCCCATCACGAAAATACGCGCGATCGGTCTTCAGAAAATCAAGGTGATTCTCCTCGGCGACGGCAAGCATGCGTTCGTACGCATAAGGAGCCACGTAGTCATCGGCATCAACGCTCGCCAGCCATTCACCACGAGCCGCATCCATACCCACATTCATGCTATGACCGTACCCACTATTCGGCTTATCGAGAACGCGAACGCGAGAATCACGCTTGCAATACCCATCAAGAATCACAGCCGTTGAATCGGTCGATCCGTCGTTAACGCAGATGATTTCGATATTGCCTAGCGACTGAGCAAGAAGGGAATCAAGACATTCTCGTAGGTACTGCTCCGCATTATATGCAGGCACGATAACCGACACTTTAGGACGGTCCGCCATGTGCTCTTCCATTCCCCTCCGCCAATGCCAAATACAACATATTCGGCCACTACTGTGTATATGCTGTATTTAGGATAACACCACCAACGACTAGATGCCCAGAAGCCTTCAAGAACTCACGCGCTGGCCGCCTAGAGACACGCAACACCCAGCCCACGATATCAGCCCCCCCCTTAATCCCGTCACCAATCCTCCGGAAACGCGTCCAAGCAAAAGTGCAGATGAGTCATATCGTGGTGGGCAATCTCGCTATACTTGGGCAAAAAAATAATCACCCAATACGCTCAACAACAAGCGGGCCGCCTTAACGAAGAACCAGAAGGGGAAGAACTATGTCGCCAGAAAGCGTCAACAGGGGGAGACGCATCAAGTGGGTGGACTTAACCAGAAGTATTGCAATTACGTGCGTCGTCTTCTGTCACGCAATTGAACACGCTTAGCACCTAACGCCCCAAACGATAACCACAATGAGCGACAGTAGCAAACTTATCGCTCTAACTGGGTTTTCAATCGGCCGACTGGGTGTGCCCCTCTTTCTCTTATAGGGTGGTTTCTGTCGCTATAGCCCATCCAGCACGCATTATGCATAAGGCCAACTAAACCCGCTTAACCCTACCAAAAACAAACGCCCCGCAGCTTGTGCGAGAGCTGCGGGGCAGGTGCAAGGTATCAGCGGAAGGAGGGAAGGAAGGGATGTGTGGGGAGGGAACCTTCCGTTGATGTGCTTACAGTATGCGGGCGCGCCCTTAAACCTTCCTGAAAGTAGCGTGACGCATCTGTAACGCGAAATGCTATGAAGTACGTATCAAAATGTGAGAAAATAGGAGGGCTATAGACAAAGCGCGCGGCACAGCTCCACACCGCGTGCGGGATTGGGGGTTCCCATGGCTTGCGCTCGCATTCGATTCGCACTCATCGCGCTCGGCATAGCGTGCGCAATCGCCTGCCTTTTCACCCCCAGCACCAACGCATGGGCTGCCACCAGTTTCACGGTTTCCTACACGAACGACGGCGGCGTGCCGCACTCCCCCACCGTTATCGACCCCACGAACGAGCTTGATGGAGCGGCGGTTACGGGCGTGCCAGTCTCGCCCTCGCAGGCAACGTGGGGAACGACAGGGCAAACGACCTGGTACGTCGTGGAAGCCATGACGAACGTGACCATTTCCGGGCGCGTTGCAACCGCAGGCGACGTGCGCCTCGTGCTGCTCGACGGAAGCACGCTTGCCATTCAAGGCGGCATCGCCGTGAACGAAAACGCGAGCCTCACCGTCTATGGGCAGGGCAATGGCACGGGCCGGCTGGTAGCAACCTACGACACGCCCCAAGATGGCGCAGCCATCGGCAGCGACGCAGGGCACGCACCTGGCGACATTTCCCTGTTGGGAGGCATGGTAAGCGCCACGACCAGTGCTCCGGGCGGCGCAGGCATCGGCGGTGGATACGAATGCGCGGGCGGAAACGTCTACATCGCACGCGGCACCGTTCTCGCGAGAACCGGCAATCAGAACGGCGCCAGCATCGGCGCGGGCAGTGGCGCCTCCAACGGAGGCTCGCTCACCATCACCGGTGGCAACGTCTACGCCACCACGAACGCGCAGGCCACGAACGGCGATGCGAACGGCGGCCTTCCCATTTCCATGACCGCATGCCCCTCTTCCACGGAATTCCTGGCTGTAAGCACGCGATTCTCGTACTATGACACGGCCGCGGCCGGCTCCTTCGACGGCTTCTACCACGCCTGGACGCCCGACTGCGCCGTCACCTTCGACGCCAACGGGGGCGAAGGTACGATGCCCACCCAGCCGTTCACGGCAAACGAGGCGCGCAATCTGCAATCGTGCACGTTCACCTGCGACGGAAGCGTATTCGCAGGCTGGAGCCTCGAGCGCACGGCAACGCACGCCGATTACGCAGACGGCGCATCGTTTTCAACCGCGAGTGACGTGACGCTCTACGCCATCTGGAACCACATCATCGACACGCCAAGTCCCGTAGAGGGCCTGCACTATAGCGGGCTATCGCAAATCGGCGTGCCCACCGGCCGCGGCTACGCGCTTGCCAACGCATCGGCCACCAATGCGGGCACTTACACGGCCACGGCAACGCCCTCCGAGCAATACTGCTGGAGCGACGGGAGCACCGAGCCACGAGAAATCACCTGGTCAATCGAGCCCGCACCACTCTATGTGCTGGGAGCCCAGGCAACCAGCCGCGTCTTTAGCGAAGACGACACGCACGTCGACGTTTCGGGAGGCACGCTTTCCGGAATCATCGCCGGCGAGGAAGTCGCCCTCGCAGGCACGCCCACGGGCACGATGGCAGACGATTCCGCGGGTACCAACAAGCCCGTCACCGTTTCTGGCTACGCGCTCGCGGGAGACGCCAGCGTACTTGCCAACTATTGCATCGTGCAGCCCACCGACGTGCTCGTGAACATCGAAAAGGCGCCCGTCGAATACACCGCGCCCACCCCCGCATCCGACCTTGTCTATGACGGATTGCCGCACGCGCTCGCGGAACCGGGAACCGTGAAGGGCGGCGTAGTGCTGTACAGCCTGGGTGACGATTTTTCCGAAGCCATTCCCGAACGCACCGAAGCCGGAACCTATTCCATTAGCTACAGCATCAGGGGCGATTCCAATCACAAGGCCGGAACGAGCGGAGCGATTGTGGGAGTTTTCACCTCCACGATCGTTCGCGCCACGCCCACGCTCACGCTGCAGGGCCTGCCACAAAGCACCTTCCCCAACGCATTCACCATCACGTACGCCGCGGAAGTGGAACCCACGGTAAGCTGCCGCGGCGCAAACTTCCAGGCAAGCGTGAGCGATGGCGTTATCACCATCACGCCGAAGGAAACGGGCACGGCAACCGTTACCGTGCGTACGCCCCGTACCAGCAACTACGAGGCGACCATGCAAGTATTCACGCTCTCGTCTACGACGGGCGCCATTCAGGCGACGGTGAACGCGCCAAGCCTTACCTACACGGGGGCGCCGCAGAGCCTGGGTAGCGTGTCCACCGTGCCCGCAACCGCAACCGTGCGCTATGGCGTGAGCGCCGATAACTGCATCTATGCCAACGCGCCGATGCGCAGCGAACCCGGCACCTACACGACGTACTACACGGCAGAGGCGCCGTTCTACGAGAAGATAACCGGCTCGTGGAAAACGACCATCAAGTCCCCCGACAACCCCAACCCGCCCGTGGTGGACGCGCAGATAATGCATCGACTGTACAACCCGAATTCGGGCGAGCACTTCTACACGGCGAACACGAGCGAACGCGACCATCTGAAGCGCGTGGGCTGGCGATACGAGGGGCAGGCGTGGATTGCGCCCTCCACCAGCAAAACGCCGGTGTACCGCCTGTACAACCCCAACGCCGTTGCGGGAGCGCACCACTACACCACCAGCACGAGCGAACGCGACCATTTGCGCGGCGTGGGCTGGAGCTACGAGGGCATCGGCTGGTACGGGCTGTAAGTTTGCCCATTCGCTCCGTCCCGGGGCCGGCCCGCGTTCCCCTGCGGGGCACCGCTCCGCTGTTCGCTCGGCATTCGCCCCTCAACGGGGCAAATGCCATCGCTCATGCGCTGCGCTGGCTCATGCTTCTACTTGCGCTGTTCGGGATTGGCCGCGGATTTGCGTGAGGCTTCGCCTCCCGCCCTCCGCGGCCAATCCCGAACGTAGCGCAATTTGAATGCTTTCGCAGTGCCCCCGCAGGGGAGCGTGGGCCGGCCCAGCAACCGGTAGTTGACTTACAGCCGCCCCATCCGCGCAGGTCCTCTTGGACGACCGGGACGGGTCGATGGGGTTGCCCTACGGGCGCTTTGCTTCGCTCGCGCCCTACCGCGAGGGGGTGCCACCCGCTGGGTCGCGGGGGCGTCGCACGGGCGCGCACCTTGAAAGCGCCTAGCGGCAAGGTATGCTATCTGCAGAGATTATTGGCGCAACCCGCATGAAGGAGAACCGCATGAAAAACGATCGTTGGATATTTCGCAAAGACACAGTGCCCGAGCAGGCCGATGGAATCACCCGCCGCATTCTCGCATATTCGGACGACCTGATGTTGGTTGAGAATACCTTCGAACGCGGCGCCGTGGGCGCGTTGCACAGTCATCCGCACACGCAGATTACTTATGTGGTGAGCGGGAAGTTCGAATTCGAAATCGACGGTGAAAAGCGCGTGGTGCAGGCTGGCGACACCATGCTCAAACGTGATGGCGTCATTCATGGCTGCGTATGCCTGGAGCCCGGCATCTTGCTCGACACGTTCACGCCATACCGCGAGGACTTCGTGCAGGATTAGCGCCCATATAGGCGGGCGTCCGCAACCGCACGCGGCGAGTCGTAAAACCAAAAGGCTGGCAGGGAATCTTCCCCACCAGCCTTCCTTGTAGGTCGCCGCTTATTCGGCAACCAAGGGCGAAGGCACGTGATACGTACGCGCCAGATACTCGCGATCAAGATCGTACAGGCCCTTCGGGTCGCTCCCGAACAGCTGCATGTTCGAAATCATTTCGCTGGCGTTGGCTTCCTCTTCCAACTGTTCGTCCACAAACCAGTTCAGGAAGTTCATGGTGCGGAAGTCGCGGGCATCATAGGCCGCGGCATAAATGTCGTTGATCAGGCTCGTCACGTACTTTTCATGCGCCAACGCGGCCTCCAGCGGGCCCATGTGGTCACCCGCTTCGAAGGTTTTGTCGGGCTCGCTAATTGCCTTCATCTTCACCGGGCAGTCGCTGTCCAGCAGGTACTTGCGGAAAATCATGGCGTGATCGCGCTCTTCCTGCGCCTGGATCATATACCAGTTGGCAAACCCCTTGAGGCCTTCCGCTTCGTAGAAGTCCGCGAAGGTCAGGTACAGGTATCCGGAGTAGAGCTCCTTGTTGATTTGATCGTTGATTAGTTCGTACACCTTTGGATCCATGCGTGCTCCTTTCGGCGGAAACGAAATAGATTGGACGCTTTCCCTCATCGAAGGTCCAAGGTCGATGATACCTTCAATGCGCGACTGCGGCAAAGGCGAACAACCAGGTAGAAAACAAGGACACCCAGTGCCGCTCCGCAGGTATCGACCACCCAATCGGCGGGGTCGCAGAAGCGCCCAGGCACGAAGAGCTGGTGAATCTCGTCGGTAACGCCATAGGCACTGGCAATGGCAACGCCTACAAGGCAGGCGATGCGCAGGCTTTGCATGTGGGCACGCAGGGCGTTGGCCAGAAGACCGCCCAGCACCGCATACTCGCAGAAGTGGCAGAAGGGCGAAACAGGGTCCTCGTGGTAGCCGAGCAGGGCGTTCAGCGCCGCAGCAAGCACCTGCTTCACCTGCTCGAAGAAGCCTTCGGAAAGCTGCGTGGCATCACGACTCGACATGAAGAAGATGAAGGCGACCCAAAGGACAACGGCAAGCCAGCGCAGCACGACCCGCCTGCTCCCCAACTTCCCTTCCAAGATCACCGCTCCGCCCCTCGTTTACGCTCGGCAAGACTAGTAATCGAACGAATCGCGGAGCGTGCCAACCGTCTTCTTGGCGCCCGCGCATCGGGCCAGATTCACCGTCAGACCAGGGCAATCGATGATATTCGAGCACGTGAGCACACCCTCGGACATCGAGAACTCGCAATGGCGATAGAGATCGTCACCCAACTTGGCGATCGAGCGAACGCCGTCGAAATGCCCGGCAAAAAGAGCCTCGAGCGTGATGCGGATGTTCCACGGAAGCGTTTCGTACATGCTGGGACGCCAGAACTCTTCGCACAACCCCTTCAGCTTCTGGAAGCATTCGTCCGTATGCGCATTTGCCTCGCAAAGCCCCAGGTGGAACGCCGTACGATACACATCGCGACGGAAGAGGCGCCTCATGAGCGCCCAGTCGCGCTCGCCATCGGGAACGTTCTCTCGAATGAAGCCAAGGACATCCTCGTATGCGCGCATATTGCTGTCGAAGCGATCCCACGTCGTAACGGACTGGTGCCCCTCCTCCTCGCGCATGGTTACGTGGTAGTAATCGTAGTCGGAAGCCACCGAGACCGTGCGCGCACGGCAAAGCGCACGCAGCACGAAGGAAATATCCTCCGGCATGAATGTCTGCGGGAACGAAAGATCGCTCACCAGGGAGCGTCTAAAGAGCTTCAGGGGAGCAAGAGACCACATCACCTTGGAGCGGTAGATGTCAACCGATGGCTGGTTCCGCCCGAACATTGACTGAGGCACCGAACGCCCATCTTCGCCATGCATCTGAATGTAGAGCACATCGCTGTCCCATTCGGCGGCATGCGCCATCATGCGCTCCAGGGCCTCGCGACCCAGCCAATCGTCTGCATCGACGAAGAGCACGTATTCGCCTTGCGCAAGACGCAGGCCCTCATTACGCGGCTTCGCGGGCGTGCCAGACGCCTCGGGAAGGCGATGGAGCGTGAAAAGCCCCGGGAACCGCTCGTCATATTCCCGCAGCAACTCCCACGTCCCATCGGTCGAGCCATCATCAACGACGACGACTTCGACCAAAGAGAGGTCGATTGACTGCGTCACAAGAGAATTGAGGCAATCCCTTAGCTCAGGAAGAGCATTGTGAGCTGGAACAACGACAGAGACCAACGGCCCGTTCGGGGCAGAGCGCAACGAATCATACGCCTTCGGAAGCCTATGGTCGTCGAGCGAGTCGCCGAACACCACGCGCATGATCGCATTCGTGGAACGGCCATTGCAAGCCGCCATGTACTTCTCGCGAAACGCCCTGACTTCAGACGCATCGAAACCATGCTCGACCGAGCGCAACCACGCGACGAGCTCGTCGGTCGTAGAGCAAATGGGACCCGGAGTCAGTTCGCTGTAGTCGTAATAAAACCCACGCCAATCATCATAGTCGGCCTTGTCATACGCAAAGAAGGCCATAGGACGCTCGAAAAGCGAGTACTCGAAGATGAGCGACGAGTAATCGGAAATAACCGCGTCGGCGGCGCACATGAGCGTATCCACCGCAAAGAGCCTGCTCACGTCGAACGCGAAGTCCTGGCACTCCTCCGGAATGGCGGGAGGCGTTTTCACGAAAGGATGATGCTTCGTTAGAAGCACCCATTCCTCGCCGAACGCACGTTGGAGCATTTCGATATCGAGCTGATCTGGCGCCTTGGCAGACGCGACCCTACCACGGAAGGTCGGCGCATAGAGAAGGATCTTCTTCCCGCGAATTTGGGGAATCGCCTCGTCAATCGACCGACGCGCTCCGTTCACGAATTCCGGCACGAAGAACTCATCGGTACGGCTTACGCCCAGGGCGCGCACGACAGAGGGGTCTTCCTCCAAGTGCATAGCCTCAATGTACGCCCAGTTGACCTCCTCGCTACTCGTCGTAACCAGCGAGAGATTCGAGTAATAGGGATGTCGCAGCTTCTCGCGCCGCGAGCCGCCGAACTTCAGGTCGGCTGTGCTCATTCCCCATTTCTTGAAGGCGCCACACCCATGCCACAACTGGACGACCCGAGAGCCCTCGCGCAGGGGCACGCAGCTCACGACGTTCGAGGCATCATTGAGAAACACATACGATGCGGTGGCAATTTCCCGAAGCATCGCTACGCAATTATCGTGGTACTTCTTGAAGCGAACGCTCGATTCGCGCAGGTAAATCACCTGGACGGAGTAATCGTAGCTCTCGGTTAGCTCGCGATAGAGCAATTTGAAGCTATCGGAGAGCTTCTTTTCCCTCACCTCGATAAATACCACTTTGCGAGGATCGAGCTCGGCCTGCGCGGCCTTGCGGTACTCGCGCGGATACTCCACCGAGAGGTAATATTCCTTGGCCAGGCGCTTCACGCGCTTCAATGCCTTTTTGTAAGCCTTTTTGATTCCCATGGTCCACTTGTCTTCAGCGTGCGAAAAAATACGAAGTAATGGTATCAAAAGCGAGCGCGATACGGGCCGCTATGAGCAGACCGGGAAGACGCTACAACTGCAATCCGTTTGAAGCCAGCACGTCGCCATCATTCGTGATGAGAAGGGCCTCCACTCCCGATAGCGTTTCCACCAGCTCGAGCGCGCGCTTGGAACCCAACGCGAACAAGGTGGTCGAATAGCCGTCGCCATCCACGGAACGCTCGCTCACGATGGTCGCGCTTGCCAGGTCCGTTTCCACGGGGAAGCCCGTACGTGGGTTCAGGATATGGTGGTAAACCGTGCCATCCTTTTCGAAGAAGCGCTCATAGGGACCGCTCGTGACCACCGAACCATGATCGACGGGAAGCACGCAAAGCGTTTCATCGGGGGCGAAGGGATTGCGCACGCCCACGCCCCATGGCGCGCCATCGGGCTTGCTGCCAAACGTGAGCACGTTGCCACCCAGGTTCACGAAGCCATTCGCTATACCCGCCGCTTGGAACAGGGAGCACATGTCGTCGGCAATCCAGCCCTTGGCCGTTCCGCCCACGTCCACCTGCGCTGCCGGATCGCTCAGGCACGCCCAATACGCGCCATCGTCTTCGCCCAGTTCAACTGCGCGCCAATCCACGTGCTCGAGTGCCAATTGCAATTCTTCCGCATCGGGCACCACGCCGTTGGAGAAATCCCACAGCGCCAACGCGGTGCCAACCGTTATGTCGAAGGCGCCGCGGCTAGCTTCGCAATAGCCCAGGCTTGCGCGCAGCACATCGTACGTTTCGCGGGCAATTATCACGCGATTCCCGCACGCTGCATTCAGCCGCGCAATGTCGCTGCCCCGCTGGAACCGCGACAAGACGCGCTCCAGGAACCGACACCGCTCTACCACCGCATCAATCGCGACACGAACGGCTGAAGCGTTCATCTCCCCCGCATACAGCAACACGGACAACTCGGTGTTGAAGGCGAAAAAGGAACAGGTCCACCTGCCATCAGCAGCTGGCCCTTCCACCTTCACCTGATCGGCCAGGGGTATTTCGCGCATCAAGGTAGTCATAGCGGTAACGATCATGTAGCCATCAGCGCTGCGTGCCAGCCCGGCCCGCGCCCAGCTCGGCATCCACCATGGTCATTAGCTCCTGCTTGCCGTGCGCACCCGTCTTGGCATAGATGCGCTTTGCATGCGTCCACGCGGTGTTTTCGGAAATCACGAGCGTTTCCGCGATATAGCGCACCGAGCGCCCGTGGGCCAAGTATTCCAAAATCTCTCGTTCGCGATTGGTTAGGCCATAGCGCTCGCCCAGAACCTGCGCCGCATCGGCAACGGAGGACACGGCAGGAACCGCAGGCTCGGCAACGCCCTCCCCTTCGCTAGCCGTGCCTTCGGCAAAGCGCTTGCCAAACGAACCGCGACCGGTAAGGAACAATGCCAGCGCCAACGGATAGATGGACACGAACGCCAGCAGCGTGAGCAGCGAAAGCCCGAAGCCGGCGCTCAACGTCTGCAAGCACAATCCAATTGCCAAGCCCACAAGCAGAAATCCGCTGGACCCCAGCATGTACACGCACGACAGGAACACGCCACTCAAATTCAGGCGACGCCCCTCACGCACCAGAAACAGGAAGTACACCATGCCGCAAATTTCGTAGCACGTAATGGCAATGGCGCCCGTAACCGGGCCCAGCGTATCGTCGAGGAATGGCATGACCGTAAGGACCAGAATCAGCGCCGGGAACAGCGTGCGGAATACCACGTTCGGCGCCACGTGCTGGCCCATCAGGTACACCAGAACCAGGAACACCGCCAGCGCAACCACGCGCGTAGCCCACATGTTCACGGTTACGATCGACTGGAACGACGAGCCCAGCACCGAAGTATGCATGATTCCAACCACGCCCACCAAGACGAAAAAGCAGATGGAGGCAACCACGCCGCTTCTGCCGTCTGCGTTGCGGGGGATGGAAACCCCCTGCCCCGCAGCATCCAGCTGGCGGCCCAGCATAACCACGCACACCGAGGAGCAGCACAGCAGCAGAAGGGACACCGCCCCGCCTATGCCGCCCGGCAGAACCTCGAACAGCATGCTGGCAGCCGTGTACAGAACATAGCCCACTGCCAGCTGCCGCAGCATGCATGTCGCATCCTTCTGGCGCGTGAACAAGTCGAGCCACACCGCGCACAGCAACATGAGCGCGATGCCGCACGCCACGGCGGACACAAACGCACCCGCCTGCGCCGACACGCCCAAAACCTGCCCATATGCGCCCACCAGCAGCCCAACTGCAACAATCGCCAACGCCGGCCATTGCAGCTTCCCCGCCGCGCCCAGCTTGCCTCCACGCAGCGCAATCAGCAGCACCACGGCAGTCAAGCACGCACACGCATTCATCGCGAACACGAATCTAATATCGGAAACGAAACCCGTGGCATCGAACGTGGCGCCCATGCCCGTGTTATACAAGAACGTCGCAGCCGTACGATAGAGGCTGAAGCCCAAGCCTCCCCAAACGACCGCCTTAACGTTGTTCATACTTAAAACCTCCCGCACCGGTGCGCCTATTCTACCCTGCAGCGCGCGCTCGCACGTCGCCAAGAGCCAAGGTCACCCCAATAAAAGACGCGTAACCGCCAAAATCACCGAAAACCGTGTATGGGTTTGACCCACCCTCGGTGACTACTTGCCAACCAGCCTCCCTCATTCTGAGAGCAGAGGACGGCACAGGAGGGCCGGAACTCCAGAACACCCACAAGGAGGGAAACATGAACATCGATCGACGCAACTTTATCAAGGGCGGCATAGCCGTAGGAACCCTGGCAGCGCTTAGCGGCATGACCGCATGCGGTGCGCCCCAGGGCAAGAGCAAGAGCGCGGAAGAGGGAGCAAAGGCGAAGGCGCCCGACCACTTCACCGACGGCAAGTGGATCGGCCAGGCAATGGGCCACCGCGACGACCTGACCGTGCAAATCGAAGTCCGCGACGGCGACATTTCCAACATCAGCATGCTGCGCTGCGATGAAACCATCGGCATTGGCACCGTGGCCGCACCCATGATGGTGAAGCGCATCATGCAGGACAAGAACCTCGACGTCGACACCGTCAGCGGCGCAACCCACACCAGCATGGCCGTGAAGAACGCCATTCGCGAAGCCATTACCGCAGCAGGCGGCGATTCGACCGCCTACGAAAAGGGCGCACCGGCAAAGCAGGGCGGCAC
>NZ_JAZZJS010000046.1:0-1532 GCF_056180635.1 Denitrobacterium sp.
AGGTCGAGCGCCTGCGCGGTATGGGCTACCGTCTGTACCAGCGTCCTGCATGGGAAGGCACGCGCGACAACGTGTACTACATCGAGAAGGACGTCTAAACGACATTGGACTGGGAAAGGGGGCTTCGTTCGCGCGGAGCCCCCTTATGTGTTAAAAGAGGCAGTTATCTTCCACGCGTTGCTGGCATATACAGGAGTCCGTACGAGCAACGGGGATTCCTATTTTTCATACGACGATTCAGGCGTTAGCATTGAGGGTGGCAAAGACTTCGGGGGTGGATCATGATCTTGTATTTCAGCGGAACGGGAAACACGTACGCGGTCGCGAAGACGATTGCCGATAGAACAGGCGACGCGCTCTTCGACATGGGCGCCGCATATCGTGCGGGCAACTTCGAGGTCAACGTCAAACAAGGCGAGAATCTGGGGTTCGCGTTTCCCACGCATCGCTGGTCGACGCCTCCTCTGGTTGACGAGTTCGCGCGGCGCGTGAAGTTCGTGACCGACGACGGTGAACCGTTCGTGCCAGGGTACTGCTTCACGGTCGAGACGTACGGTCATTTCCCCGGCACCGAGAGCCGCTTTTTCGAGAAGCTGCTCAACAAGTATCAAGGCTTGCAGGTAGATGCAGCGTTCGCCGTGCACAGCGTAGGCAACTGCCTGTACCTTTTCAACACGCCGTCTGACGATGTCGTGTACAGAAAGCTCGCCGTTGCTGACGATGCCGCCGAATGTGTAGCGCAGCTCGTCGTTGATCGCCATGTGGGCGATCGCGTATCGGCCAACCCTTTGGGCGCAGTCTTGTCCGTCGGCACAGGTCACGAGGGCAAAAAGCGTGGTGTGTGGGTATACAACGTGCTTGCGGACAAGTGCGTCGGCTGTGGCACGTGCGCTGCGGTGTGCCCGACCAACACGATTCGGCTGGTCGATGGCCTGCCCGTATGGGAAGGCGAGCATTGTACGGAATGCCTCGCATGCTTGCACTATTGCCCGCGAAATGCCTCGCAGCATGGCAAGGTTACCGAAGGTCGTAAGCGTTATCTGAACCCTGCGTTGCGAAACCGCTAGCTAAGCAAAGGCCCGCAATATCGATTCAAGCAGCCTCTTCCAACTGGAAAATAACCAAAAAGGGACTGTCCCTTTTTGGTTATTACCAAGCCTTTACAATTCGTGGTAGTCTTGGCAACATTCGAGTGGGCATTTCGCCTGCATCTGGAAGCATCAGGATGGGGTGTTCTACATGAAAGACCCGTCTGGCCCGGCGCGCAAGCACAACGATGTGCCGTACATGCGCGAGCAGATGGAGGCTTGGCTCGTCGGAGCGTTCGAGAATCGCTACATCATACGGGCGTACAATGGCGGAAGCATGGTTTCGGAAGAGAGAGGACACCCATGAGCAAGATCGTCGTTATCAAGGGCAGCGACCGCAAAGGCGGCAACAGCAACTCGATGGCTGATGCATTCATCGAGGCCGCAAAGGAGCTTGGCCACGAAATCGTGGAGTGCAACGCCACGAAGATGAACCTGAACGGA
>NZ_JAZZJS010000047.1:0-23678 GCF_056180635.1 Denitrobacterium sp.
TTGATCTCCTCGTCGTCGACGGTATCGGGCATCTGGAACTTCAGGAAATCGAAAGCCACGTCGGGGTCGGTCGCAATTACGGCGCCACCGCCCGATACGGACGTGTTGCCGCCCTCATCGCCCTCGGGGGCCTTCTCGATGATCAACACGTCAGCACCCGCTTCAGCTGCGGCAATTGCCGCAGAAGCGCCACTTCCGCCATAGCCGACCACGAGAACGTCGGTCTCCTCGTCCCACTTCACAGAAGCAACGTTTGCGCCTCCATTGCCGTTGCCCGCAGAGCAACCCGTAACGGCCAGGGCGCCAAGCGCTATGGCGCTCGCCGAAAGGCCTCCCAGGAACGAACGGCGACTCATCCCTTGTTCGTTTGCGTTTCCCATCTTTTCCTCCTCTTTCCTGAGCGCACTCCCTATGCGCTTATCGGTGATCGTGGCATTCGTAGCAGGACTTGGTCGTTTCGGTATGGTGGCATCCATAGCAGTAGTCCAGCTTTGCCGATTTGCGATGCGACGAATGGCATGTTGAACAGGCAATCGTTTCCCCAGGCACGCTATGCGGGCTCTCCGTGGAACCGTAATTGCTAGAAAACGTGATGCTATGCGGATTGACGGACGTCCCGTCGCCAAACGTCACCTTCTCGCCCGCCTCGACGATGCTCTCGCGCGTATGGCAACCCTCGCGCAGGCAGAATTCGTCATCCGTTTCCATCTTTGCGAGCGGCGTGCGGTAATTGCCGCTTATCTGCGTTTGAAGCTCCTGAAGCTGCGTGGACAATTCCGCTTCATGGCAGTCCAGGCACGTCACTCCCGCCTCGGCGTGATCGTGGACGAGAAAGGCGCTGCTTTCGTAAGTCTCCAAATACGGACCCATGGTGTCGTGGCACACCGCGCCACAGAAACCGGGTTGCTCGTGCCACACGTACGCACCCACGCCCGCAATCGCCACGACAACGGCAACGACGCCCAGTACGATGGGCAAACGCCGTCGCTTCTTGCTTAACTTGGACGCACCCTCGGCTTCTGCCTCGCGCCATCCATCTCCCTGAATCTCCTCTTGCACCTTGGTCTCTCCCCTTTCCGGTATGGTCGGTCCTCATTCGCAAGATGCGCGAACGAGCACCACTCTAGGGAGGGGCGGCGCGTAGGGGAAATAACGATAGCGCCGTCACGCCAGATAAAAGCCGCATACCAAGGCTGCCCGAAACGCAAGGGGCTTTTCGTTTTCGTCATAGCTCCCATGACGAAAACGAAAGCGCCGCCGTCGCTGACGCAGAGACGTGATATCTTGTCAGCTACATGGGAGGGGTACGGATATGGACACTGAACTGTTCGTCGAATTCGGCATGGTTGCCAAGCATGGCAACCTCTCCGAAGCCGCAAAGGAGCTCAACCTTACGCAATCGGCTCTCAGCCGGCATCTCAACAGCCTCGAGCAATACGCGGGCACGCCGCTTTTCGATCGCTCGACTAACCCCATGCGCATCACGCGCGCGGGCGAATTGTTTCTCGAACGCAGCTCAATCATCACGGGCGAAGTGACGAAGCTGGAGTCGCTCATGAAAAGCGTACGCTACAAGGAGTTCCATAATTTCAATGTCTGCGGCCTCATGACGGCGCCCATCGCAACCGCCCTCCGGGCAAGCAAGCGCAGATTCGAAGGCGAATGGCCCCTCAACGTGGTCAAGTTCACGCAGCCCCAATATCAAACGCCCTTCGAGATGCTACGCGAAGAAAGCATGCACGTGGCCGTGGAGCCCATCTCGAGCATGATAGATACGCACGGCCTTCAATCTCAGCATCTTCTGTACGAGAACACGTACATCGTCGTCGAAAACGATAATCCACTCGCTACGCGCGACCATCTCTTCATCCACGACACCGACTCGATTCGGTTCACGTCACCGCGCACCAATCGAGATCATGCGGCGCGCAAGCACTTGCAAACCCTCTGCCTCAAGAACAGCACGCACTGCGGCATACCCAAGACCATAACGATCTCCAACGTGGAAACCCTCGATGAGCTCTTCCTCTGCGGAACCGACGGACAAGCCATAATGCTGCCGGAAAGCCTTGCGAAAAGATATGCGGGCAGCGACACGTCGTATACGGCCATTCCCTTCGAAGACGAAAGCGCCGCGTACGACTTCCACCTGTTCTATGCCGAAAACCCCACTCCCGAAGTTGCCCGATTCGTGGAAATCGCCCTCGAGGAAGCTTCGCTTTCCGGAAGCACCGAATAACCAGACAGGAACTTGCTGCGCCCATTCGGAATTGCGAAGGCAACGAACCCAGGCAATACAAAAGGGTTCGCGTGGCGCAATGCCATGCGAACCCTTTGAAGGCAATTGGGTGCAGCGGCTATCGAGCCGATTCCCTCAGCAGGTCGTAGACCTCGGTGGCGGTCTTCAGCTGCATGGCCTTTTCAGCCAACGCGCATGCGTCTTCCTTGCTCCACAGAGAAATGCTCTTGCGCGTGGCAAGTACGCTGGTGCCGGAAACGGAGTACTCGCCCAGGCCAAAGGCAATCCACAGGGGAACGAGCAACGGGTCGGCAGCGGCTTCGCCGCACATACCCACCTGGATGCCAGCGGCGTTGCCGCACTCGATCACGCGGCGAATGCTGCGCAGCACAGCGGGATTGCACGCGGAATACAGGTAGCGCACCTTGTCGTTGCCGCGATCGGCACACATCGTGTACCCGGTAAGGTCATTCGTGCCGATGCTGAAGAAGTCGGCCTCCTGCGCAAGCAAGTCGGCAACCAGCGCGGCGGCGGGCGTCTCGATCATCACGCCCACCTGGATGTTCGCGTCGTACGCAACGCCCTCGGCATCGAGCTCGGCCTTGCAGCGGGCCACGAGCTCCTTCACGGCCACAATCTCGTCGACGCAGGTCACGAACGGCACCATGATGCGCACCTTGCCAAACGCGCTCGCACGCAAGATGGCGCGCAGCTGGCTGCGATACATATCCTCGCGCGCCAGGCAGTAGCGAATGGCGCGGAACCCCATGAACGGGTTATCCTCACGCTCGAGCCCCAGGTAGCCAATCTCCTTGTCGCCGCCCACATCGAGCGTGCGCACGATAACCGGCTTGTCCTTGCACACGATGGCGACCTTCTTGTACGCCTCGAACTGCTGCTCCTCGGTGGGCATGGCGGTCGCGTCCATGAACAGGAACTCGGTGCGGAACAGGCCAATGCCCTCGGCGTCGCGATCCATGGCTTGCGCAGCATCATCAGGCTTGCCGATGTTGGCGAACAGCTCGAACGTCTCGCCCGAGGCCGCAGCCGTGGGCTGCCCCACGAGCTTGGCCAGCTCGGCGCGCTCGGCAGCAAATCGCTCCTGCTCGGCACGGGCCGCAGCCAGCTCCTCCTGGGAAGGCGACACCGCCACGGTGCCCTGGTTGCCATCTACGACAACCTGCATGCCGCTAGCCAACTGGCCGCATACGCTGGGCACGGAAAGCACGGCGGGAATCTCCATAGCGCGTGCCAGGATGGCGGAATGGCTGGTAAGGCCACCGGTTTCGGTAACGAAGCCCACCACGGAACCCGGGCGAATGCCCGCCGTCATGGAAGGCGTGAGGTCGTGCGTGACCACCACGCTACCCGCGGGAAGCGTGCCCAGGTCGACGGGGCGCTGGCCCAGCAGCTCGGCGAGCACGCCGGTCTTCACGTCGCGCACGTCGGTAGCGCGCTGCATGGTAAGCTCGTCGCCCGTGGCTTCGAACATCCCCGCGAACATGTCGCAAATCTGCACGAGCGCATCCTCGGCGCACGAGCCGCCGTCGACCAGCTTCACCATCTCGCCCTGCATGTACGGGTCGTTGATCATCGCCACATGGCCGGAAAGAATCTCGGCCTCCTTGGCGCCCACCGACTCGCGCACGGCTTCGGCCTGCGCGTTCGTGTACTCGATATAGCTGGAGATGGCGGCCTTCAGGCGCTCGGCCTCGGCCGCCGCATCCTCGACGGCGCGGCTGGCATACTCGAGCGAAGGCTCCTCGACCACCACAACGGTGCCGATACCAATGCCCGCGCTAGCCGCGATTCCCTTCAGTTCCATTAGTCGCCCATTCCTGACGCGATGAAGTCGACGATGGCGCGACCGGCGGCCTCCTCTTCGGGGCCCTCGGCGCGAATCTCGATTTCCTCGCCGCACTTGATGCCGGCGGCCATCATGGCCATCAGGCTGTTACCGGGGATTTCGTTGCCGTCACGCACGATGGTGACGGTGGCGTCATGCTTGCCCACCTCGGCTACGATGAGGCTGGCGGGGCGCATATGAAAACCCTGGGGATTGACGAGGGTGACTTTCTCGGAAAACATGTCCTATCCTTCCTTCGAGACCTTTTTCTTCAGGATACGCAGCATGACAGCACCCACGACGGCGCCCACCACAAGGGCGACTAGGTACATGGGCCAGTTGCCAACTACGGCAAATACGAAGATACCACCATGCGGGGCCATGAGCGTGCATCCACACGCCATCGAGATGGCGCCGGCGGTTGCGGAGCCCACGACGCACGCGGGAATCACGCGCAGCGGGTCGGCAGCGGCATAGGGAATCGCGCCTTCGGTAATGAACGACAGGCCCATGATGTAATTCACAGGAGCGCTCTTGAGCTCGGTCTCGGTCCAGCGGTCCTTGAAGAACGTGCAGGCCAGAGCAATGGCCAGCGGCGGAACCATACCACCGATCATGACGGCGGCCATCATGTCGTAGTCGCCGTTGGCAATGGCGGCGGTGCCGAACAGGTACGCGGCCTTGTTGATCGGGCCGCCCATGTCGATGGCCATCATGCCGCCCAGCAGGATGCCCAGCAGGATCTTGGCGTTGCCCATGCTGTTCAGGAAGTCGCTAATGGCCTGGTTGATGATGATCATCACGGGGTTCACGGCGCACATGAACAGGCCGATGAACGCAAGGCCGATAAGCGGGAAGATCAGAACGGGCTTCATGCCGTCAAGCGCCTGCGGAATGTGCTCGCAGACGCCCTCGATCCACTTCATGAAGTAGCCGCCCACGAAGCCAGCGAGCAGCGCACCCAGGAAGCCGGCGGAAACGGCCGTGCCCGCAGGCTCGGCGAAGGTGCAGCCGGCGGCGGCCATGGCGCCACCCACGAAGCCTACCAGCAGGCCGGGGCGGTCGGCGATCGAACGGCCGATATAGCCAGCCAGGATGGCCAGCATGAAGTTGAAGCTGATGCCGCCGATGCCCTTGAACCAGGCAGCAACGGGCGTGGCGGTACCGAAGGAGCCATCCTGCGGCGCGCCCATGATGGTGTCGATGAGGAACGCGAGTGCGATAAAGATACCGCCGGCAACCACGAAGGGCAGCATGTGGGAAACGCCCTCCATGAGGTGCTTGTACACGCGGCGGCCAGCGCTTTCGCCTTCCACCTGCTCAGAGGCGGATGCAGCCGCACCGGAATGATGGTACACGGGAGCCTCGCCGTTCAGCACCTTGTTGATGAGCTCCTCGGGCTTGTTGATGCCGTCGGCAACCTTGGTGATGTACACGGGCTTGCCATCGAAGCGCGCCATGCTGACGTTCTTGTCGGCAGCCACGATGATGCCGTCGCACGCCTCGATTTCCTCGGCGCTGAGCACGTTCTTCGCGCCACCCGAGCCGTTCGTCTCGACCTTGATGGAAACGCCCATCTTCTTGGCCTGCTGCTCCAGCGCCTCGGCGGCCATGTACGTATGAGCGATGCCCGTGGGGCACGCCGTAACACCCAGCACGCGAATGCGCTGGCTAGCCTCGTCTTCCACCACCACGGGAGCGGCGGCTTCGGCGTCGCCGAACTTCTCGCGCTCTTTCTGGTCGATGAGCTGCAGGAATTCCTGCGCGCTACCAGCGCCCTGCAGCGCCTCGCGGAAGGGAATGTCCATGAGCATCGTCATCAGGCGGCTGAGCACTTCCAGGTGCACCTCGCCGTCGGAAGGCGCAGCGATCATGAAGATCAGCGTGGAAGCCTTGCCGTCGGGAGCCTCGTAGTCCACGCCAGCAGGCACGGTGATGGCCGCAAGCGCGGGCTTGGCAACGGCGTCGGTCTTCGCGTGCGGAATGGCCATGCCCTCGCCGATGGCGGTGGTGCCGTTCGCCTCGCGCGCCAGGATGGCCTCGCGATACGCCTCGACGTCGTTCAGGTTACCGGCCGCTTCGTGCAGGCCGATCAACTTGTCAATCGCATCTTGCTTCGATGCGGCCGACACGCCGAGCTCGATGGCTTCGGGCGCCAGCAAATCGATGATTCTCATGGACGGAGTCTCCTTTCTCATAAGAATCCATGCCGCATCAAGCGCTGCGGCGGCGCTAAAACTATGACTCAAGCCGCGCGAGCAGCTCTTTCACCAATTCGGCAGGTGCAAGGCCAGCGGAAAACGCGGTCGCGCTCCCGCACGCCTGGGCCAGCTTGTACGCCTTGTCGTAGACGGCGGTTTCGGGAAGCCCCGCCTCGGTTCCGCGCAGGTAGCCCTCCACGAAGCCAGCCACGGTGCTGTCGCCTGCGCCTACGCTGTTCACCAGCTCGCCCACGATGACCGGCGCCGACTGCAGGCGCCCCGTGGCGTCCAGCAGCAAGCTGCCATGGCCGCCGCGGCTTACCAGCACGTTCTGCGCGCCGCGCTCCTGCAGCATGCGCGCGCCCTGCGCCAGCGCGTCCGCGTCCAGCGGGTCGCAACCCGTAATTTCCGCGAGCTCCTCGTCGTTGGGCTTCACCAGAAACGGACGGAACGGCAGCGAGCGCATGAGGATGTCCTCGGTGGCATCCACCACCACGCGAACGTCGCGGCCGGAAAGCTCCTGCATGACGCGGGCGTAGATGTCCTTGGGGGTGCCCTTGGGAATGCCGCCGGAAAGAATGACGAAATCGCCCGCTTGCACACTTGCGAGCTGGGCGAAGAACTGGTTCATCGAGGCATCGTCGATGGCGGGACCCGCGGCGTTCACGGCCGTTTCCACGTCGTCGCCCGTAGGCGCGACGGTGCCCTTCAGCTTGGCATTAATGCGCGTGTTGCCTGCGGGAAGGTGGATGAAGCCGGTGGGAATGCCGTCTTCCTGCAGCGCGGCTTCCAGTGCGGCGCCAGTCCAACCAGCTACGAAGCCCCAAGCCGTGCTGGTGCGCCCCAAGTGGGCCAACACGTACGAGACGTTCACGCCTTTGCCACCAAAGAAGAATTCCTGGGAAATCGCCCGGTTGATACGACCGAAAGCAAGGTCGTTCACGCTCATTACGCAATCGATAGCCGGATTGAACGTAATCGTGTAAATCACGTTGACACCTTTCCCCCGGGTAAACCCCTGGTCCATCATACGAACAAAACCGTTTAAAGTCTACGGCTTCAGTCCCATTTGAGTTGCTGCCCCAACCCCCTCGTGGGCCTAACGGCGAGCGCTCCTGCAGCGCACCTCGCCCGCGCGTACGCGAAATAGGCCGAAGGTATACTACCAGCGACCTCACCCGAATGTAACCAGCTAGGGCCACCTATCACATTTACAATACGATTACCGTGGTCCGTCGGCGAGCGGCGCATACCCCGCCGCCACTAGCTCAACGCCTCGAATTCGCTTGCTCGCATGGGCTTGTAGAACAGGAACCCTTGCATCTCGATGCAGCCCTGCTCCGACAAATACTCCGCCTGAACAGGAGTCTCGACGCCCTCGGCGATGAGGTTCATGCCCAGCGAGCGCACCATCTTGATGATGTGGCTCACGATGATGCGGCCCTTTTCGGGATCGCCCGTCTCGGTAAGGAAGTGCAAATCGAGCTTGATGCGGTCGACGGGCACTTCCTTCAACATGTTCAGCGACGAATAGCCACTGCCGAAATCGTCCATCTCCACCGTGAAGCCGAACTCGCGCAGCTTCGCCGTGGTACGGATGAGCAGCGCCGGGTCGTCCATATAGGCCGTTTCCGTGATCTCGATGCGCAGCTGCCCAGGGTCGAGGCCGTACTTCTGCGCGAGCGAGAAGAACTGCCCGGGAATGTTGCGCCCGCCCTGGATGTCGCAACGCGCCAAATTCACCGACACCGATACGCGCTTGCCCTGTTCGTCCCAATGCTTCAAGTCGCGGCACACCTGCTCCCACACGAAGCAGTCGAGCTCGTACACCAGGCCCGATTCCTCCAGCACGGGAATGAATTCGGCGGGACTCAGCCAGCCCAGCTCGGAATGGTTCCAGCGACACAGCGCCTCAACGCCCACGATTTCGCGCGTCTCGTAATTTATCTGCGGCTGGTACCACACCTGCAGCTCGCCCGATTGGATGGCCACGCCCAGATGCCCGTTGATCTCGGCGCTGCGGCGGCCCTTCTGCCACTGGTCGGAGTTGTAGAACTCGTATCCATCCTTGCCCATGGCACGGGCGCGCTCCTCGGCCACACGCGCGCAGTCGAGCATGTGGTCGACGTCGATATGCTTGTAATCCTCGGGCGTGAGCACGTACACGCCACTACACAGCTGCACGCCGTTATCCACCTTGCCCCTATCGATGAAGTAGCTGCGCACCGCCGAGAGAATTTCCTCCTCATCACGGAAGATGACGTCATCGGCTTCCGTGCGACGCAGCACGGCGAAGCGGTCGCCCTCGATGCGGCCCATGGCCTCCACATCGGAAAGCGTAGCCATCGTTCGTTCGGCCCAGAAGCGCAGCAGCTCGTCGCCGGCGGCCATTCCCAGGCTATCGTTGATGTACTTGAAGTTCTTCACGTTGTTGTACGACATGAGGTAGGGCACATCGGGGTTTTCCTCCAGCAGGCGCCGCACGTGCTTGCGGAAGCCCTCGAGGCTGTACACGCCGGTGAGCGGGTCGTGGTCGATCAGACGGCGCACCTGCTCTTCCTGCTTCATGCGCAGCGTGCGGCGACGTTGCGAGGCAATTACCACCAGAGCCAGGAACAGCAGCGCCACCAGCAAGATCATGGGGCCATACTGGTAGATGTAGTCGAATAGGTCGTAGCGGTACAGGCGACGCGTGGTGTAATCAAGCACAATGGCCTGGCGTTTCGCGTCGGTAAGGGTGGCGATGCCCTCGTTCATGCGTTCCACCAGCTCGCGTCCCCGAGGCGTGTCGACGGCACCCGCACGGAAGTCCATGCTGAACATCGTGGAGGGCTGCACGGTTAGGTCGGAATACGCGGGCTTCTGCAACACGTAGCTCCACACGTACGAGTTATGCAGCAGGGCGTTCACCTCACCCGCACGCAGGGCATTCACGCTGGCATCCATCGATTCGAACAGCTCGATTTCGATGCCAGGGTACAGCTCCTTCACCGTTTCGGCCACGCCGCTTTGCGATTGCAGCATGCCCACGCGAATGGTTTCCAGCGCCGGCAGAGAACGATTGCCTTCCGTTACCAGAGTGAACGGCGTTTGAATTAAGTTCTCGGTAACCACGATTGACTGGCCCTGCGCGCTCTTGATCGCACTGCCAAAGGGCAAAATCATGTCATACTCGCTGTTATCGAGCGCCTCTTTCAGGTTGTCTTCCGTGATGGGCTTGAATTCCAGCACGAGGCCCGCTTCCTGAGCGGCAGCGTTCATAAGGTCGACGCCGATGCCGGTGGGCTGGGCACGCTGAGCGTCCCAATAGAACAGCGGGGTACGGTCGATGGGTACGCCAACGGTTACAACGTCGCTGGTAGCAGCGCTGGTTTGCGCGGGCGTGGCGGCGCAGAACAGCAGCGCGGCGATGGCCACGAGAAACGCCAAAAGCAATTTGGAGATTCGAGCCCCTGCCATAGCCACCACCCCAACGCATGCCGCACAACCCCTATGCGTCTATTCTACGTCCATCGCCACGCGAAAGCGTTTTTGGCACATATCTGATACCAATATGGTACGTAAAGATACGAACGTGTGTTTTCGCAGGTAGAGCGCGTGCGCGGCAGACGTTGACGGCAAGAAGGCTGGCTGAAGCAAGCATCTCCAACACGTGCGTCGGCGCGCCGACGCATTGGAAAGCACGCAAGCGATGCAGCGTGGAGGAACCTCGAGCTGCTCGTATCGTTACCGTGAAGATGCGGGCGGCAGGTGGACGCGCGTTCCGCCTGGGCTTATACCGTTTTAGGTTCACGATAACGGTAGGAGCGAAACACATGTCCGCAGTTCTGGAAGCAATCATGCTCGTATGCTTTGGCCTTTCCTGGCCCATCAACGCCATGAAGGCGTGGAAGTCGGAGACGGCGGCAGGCACTTCGTGGATGTTCCTGGCGCTCATCACGCTGGGCTACGTGGCGGGCATCGCTGCGAAATTCGTGGGCGGCACCGTTAACTGGGTGCTCATCGTGTACTTCATCAACCTGGCGGCCCTTGCCGCGAACTGGATCATCTTCGCGCGCAACAAGGCGCTCGACGCGCAGAAGGCACAGGCGTAAACGAGCCACCAGCCCGCTGTACGCCGGCCCGCATTTGCCCACGTCGCCCGCTACGACTTGGAAACAAACGCCAAATAACGCCCATCACCCCCAACCGCCCCCATAGCGGCACGTATACTTCGCTCATGTGGGGGCATTCCTATCAATCACGTTGCCGGCACGAAACGTGCTTCCTGCAAGGACGACGGAATGGAGGGCTTATGAAACGTAACCCGAAGTGGAAACGATCGGTCGTTTCCGTCATCGCATCTGTAGCGATGACATTCTCGCTGGCCTTCGCGCCAGGCGTCGCTAGCGCATTCGCCGCACCAAGCAGCGCGCAGGCCAACGACGTACCGGCTTGGGCAATTGACGACGGGCAAGACGCATCGAGCGAACTTACCGCCCAAGCTTCGCTGCCAACCACGTACGACCTGCGTAGCGACGATCTCGTCACTCCCGTCAAGCTGCAGAATCCCTGGCAAAACTGCTGGGCCTTCGGCGGCATCGCAGCCGCTGAAACCTCTGTCCTCTCTTCGTACGGCTCAACCTACACGTCTTCGGGACTCGACCTTTCCGAAAAGCATCTCACCTGGTTCTCGCTGCATCCAGTAACGGAAGTCGTTGACTCGACCCAGGTGGGCGAAGGCTTGCACCTCTTCAGCGACGCCGACACCGCGGCATACGATGCGGGCGGCTTGCCCATTTACATCACCACGCTCTTCTCCCAGGGCGTAGGCCCCCTGCCAGAATCGGCGTTCCCCTTCCAGGGCGCCGCGGGGATTGCCACGGACGAATACTACGAAGCACATCCCGATGTACTTGCCGCAGATACCAAGAGCCAGCTCGAGACGCTCGCCAAATCCATGGGAATGACGTACGACGAATTCATGGCAGCACAGTCGGCGTCCACGGGAAAGACCGTAGACGAACTGTTCGATTCGTTCGTTACCCGCATGCTCGAAATATCCAAGGTAGATAGGACCTATTCGAAGTACGACGACTGGACCATCCCCGAAACCAATAGCGAAGGACAGTCCAACCGACTCCTTACCTCGGGGCTCCTCTTGAAAAACGGCAACATCATGCCCGACTACTGGACCAATTACGAAACGAGGACAACGCCCAACGAATCAGCACTGACCGCCATTAAGCAAGAGCTGCTGAACGGACGCGGCGTCAGCCTCGTATATTGCGCAGACCAGAGCGGAACCTACACCATGAGCGATGGCGTGCACGGCTCGATGTACAACCAGTACACCTACGACATCCTGAACCCCACTCATGCCGTATGCATCGTGGGCTGGGATGATTCCTACTCCAAAGACAATTTCAAGACCGCAGCACCCGGCGATGGCGCATGGATCATCAAGAACAGCTGGGGCTCAACCGCCGACGCCTCGCCCGACGGATTCAATCACCACGAATACGGCCTCTTGAACGACGAAGGCGAGTACACGGGATACTTCTACCTGTCGTACTACGACAAGACGGTCGTTCAGGCGGAAACGATGGAGTTCTCGACCAATCTCGCCTCCACGAACGGCTTCTACACCATGCAGCATGACTACATGCCAGCCGTCAGGGACTTCTACAATACACCCGATTCATCGAGCGTGGTAAGCTCCGCGAACGTGTTCGAGGAAGTCGATCCGCTCGTCCTCAAGAGCGTGTCCACGCGCACCTCGCAGGAAAACATGCGCGTGACGTTTGCGGTATACCTGCTGAACGACAACGCGCAAGACCCCACTGATGGCGAGCTGGTTGCGCGCACCTCGACCAACTTCCTATACGCTGGATTCCACCGCATCGACCTAGACCGGACCATCACCATTCCCGCTGGCACCAAGTTCTCGGTCGTTGCCACGTCCTCCCGCCTGAACGACAGCGGGCAGCGCATCTACAACGCATCGGCCAACAAGGGCATGTCGAAGCAGGCCGCCCAGGAACAGGGCGCGGCGGCTTGGAGCGAAGCCGTCGTGAACAAGGGCGAAAGCTACCTGTATGCCGAGGGGGCATGGCAAGACTGGAGCGATTACCTGGAAGCGACTTCCGCCGAAATCGGTGGCGCGCCCGTCGATAACTTCTCGATCAAGGCATATGCCGAGGCGGCTCCCGTCGATTCCACAACCGAAATGTACCGCCTGTACAACCCCAACAGCGGCGAGCACTTCTACACTGCCAGCGAAGTTGAGCGCGACGGCCTCGTCGATCTTGGGTGGCAGTACGAAGGCGTTGGCTGGACCGCACCGATTTCCAGCATCGTACCCGTATATCGCCTGTACAACCCCAATGGCGGCGACCATCACTACACGATGAGCGAAGAGGAAATGACTGGCCTCGTGAAGCTTGGATGGACCTACGAGGGTGTAGGCTGGTATAGCGACCCCGAAGAGGGAACGCCCCTGTACCGCCAGTACAATCCCAATGCAACCTCCGGTGCCCACAACTACACCACCAGCAAGGAAGAGAACGATTCGCTCGTTGCCCTTGGCTGGAAGGCCGAAGGAATTGGCTGGTACGGGCTGAAGGCTACCTCCTAGTAGCGCCGCATTCCGTTAGCAAGCGTTTAGCCAGACGAAATCCCCCGGCAGAGAGCCACATCCTGCCGGGGGATTTTTGCGTTGCAACCCATTCAACACCACCAGCTGTGGACATCGCCGCATCTCAACCACAACCCCTAGATTGGCAACAATTGGGAAACAATTACTTTCATTTATGAAGTACCCTACATATTGTTGCCTCAAAGGAGGTAACATTGCACATGTTGTGAGCATTCGTTTCAAGTGCCGTCGGTAGCGGCATAACCGATGCAACGGCGGCTGAATGGAGGGTTTCATGGGGAAACATTCCAGCTGGAAACGTTCGTCCACGGCAATCGCACTCCAAACGCAGCACGCCACGGATCGCGCGGAAGGCGGCGCGTATGGCCTGGAATAGCGTTCCGGGTTACGCCCGCACCAACATCTTCGCCACCCCGCGGGTGGCAACGCTGGCCAACACCGTCACCCTTGGGCGCATCGCGCTCAGCGTTGCGCTGCTCATGCAAACGGCGTTTTCGCCCCTCTTCCTTGTGCTGCTGGCACTAGCCGGCGCAACCGACATCATCGACGGCCCCATCGCGCGCATGACGGGCACCGAAAGCGACTTCGGCGCGAAGCTCGATAGCGCAGCTGATTTCACGCTGGTCATGGCGTGTCTGGTGAAGGTCTTCCCCGCTGTCGATATTCCGCTGTGGCTGCTCATCTGGGCAGGCACCCTCATGATTCTGAAGCTGGCAAACATAGCCAGTGGCATCATGATGTACCGCCATTTGGCCACGCCGCATACCACTGCGAACAAGATGGCGGGCTTGGCGGCATTCGTTGTGCCGTTCCTCATTCCCATTATGGGCGTGGCGCTACCTGCCATCCCCGCCTGCATCGTGGCGACGTTCGCCGTGATCCAGGAAGGACGCTACATTCGCCTAGGAGTTGGCGACTGGAGATAGCGCGCCCACGGGCTTACAAGCTTAGGTGACTAGCGGCCGTCTGGGAGGGGCGGCCGCTTCGCGTTTTACCCCTTCGGATTCATTCCGCGTTTGCCTATGGCTTTCTCGGCCCTGCATTCCACCGTTGTAACCGCATGCACAACGCAAGCCCCTTTTGCACACCATTCATGCAACGGAAGTGCAACGCAGATGATTGCGTTGCATGAACGGATGCAACGCAAGGCGATTTTTCGTCGGTTCGGTGCAACGCAAATGCAACGCAGACGCTTGCGTTGCATTTGCGTTGCAAACGGTCTAGAATAATCGCAATGAAAGGAGCATCTGATGCGCGAAACCGCCACGCTTGAATTCAAATCGCAACTAAGCAAAACTTTTCTGAAAACCGTGAGCGCATATGCGAACTTTCACGATGGAGCGATTCTCTTCGGCGTGGCAGACGATGGCACGCCCATTGGTCTCAGCAACGCTCGGGAAACGTGCCTTGCAATCGAAAACGCTATCAACGACAACATCGCACCTCTTCCCCGCTTTGCCATCGAAATAGACGAAGTAAAGCAAACTATCAGGCTCGATGTATTCGAAGGACCCGGCAAGCCGTACCTCTACCGTGGAAAGGCCTATCGGCGCAGCGACAGCGCCACCGTCGAGGTCGACCGCGTCGAACTCAACCGCCTAACGCTCGAAGGGGAGAATCGCACGTTCGAGGAACTCCCCTCACCCGAACAAGACCTCACTTTCAACACGCTTACCGCCGCCATGCGCAAGTCGATCGGCATCGAAGAATTCAACAATGACATACTGAAGACGCTCGGCCTTCTTAGCAAAGACGGCTTCAATAGAGCAGCCGCCCTGCTAGCCGACGAGAACTCATACCCCGGCATCGACATCGTGAAATTCGGCGCTTCCATCAACGAGATGCTCGATCGAACCACGGTGGAGCGCGTGTCTATCCTATCCCAGCTAAACGCAGCCATGGACATGTATGACAGCTACCTGCGCATCGAGCGCATCGAAGGCGCAACCCGCAACACGCTGGCGCTCGTACCGCACGAGGCATTCCGCGAGGCCGTTGCCAACGCGCTCGTGCATCGCACGTGGGACGTAAATGCGCGCGTGCGCGTGAGCCTCTACGCCGACCGCGTAGAAGTATCCTCCCCTGGCGGGCTGCCCGCCGGCCTTAGCGAGAAGGAATATCTTGAGGGCCGCGCATCGGTGCTTCGAAATCCCATTCTGGCCGAGACTTTCTTCCGCCTGAATCTTATCGAGAAGTTTGGCACGGGCGTACGCCGCATCAAGGAATCCTATCGCGGCAGGCTCGAATCGCCCGCATTCGAAGTCACCAGCAACTCCATTACGGTAACGCTGCCCATCATCGGCTCGAACGAAGGATTCACCGATGGCGAAGGCACCCTGCTCGACGCCATGTCCATCGGCCGCAAATACACACGCGCCGACCTGGAAAAGGCTACCGGGTTCGATAAATCCAAAACGCTACGCCTGCTTAACGCGCTAGTGAAGCGCAATCTGGTAATCACCCAAGGCGCGAACCGCAGTCGCCGTTACTACAGGATGTAAAACTCACTCAGACACTCCCGCTCAACAATCGAATAGCCGATTAATGGCTACTGGAGAGAGAACAATGCCCACACAGAACCACAACAACAGGCCGTCAAGGCTCGAAGAACGCTTTACATTCCTTCAGCAGAGCCGGGATACGGAAGCAGCTGAAGCTGCGTACCGAGCAATTATCACCGACCTCGACGCAATCGTTAATCGCCGCGGCGGAAGCCTTCAACACTACGTAAGTAGAAAGCGCGCGAACCAAATACTGAAAGACAAAAGAGTATTTCTGACAGATGGAACAAACTGGAACGACGTTAATGATAGCGAAAACTTCAACCATCCCTCCTTATCCGAAAAGCGTTTCGGTTTATGCCTTTCAGGTGGGAAGACCGAAAGCATCGCAATGTGGATGCTTTACGGCGGGGTTGACGGTAATGGCGTAATGTTCAGCTTCAGCAAAAAAATGCTCAGCGAGGCAATTAGCAATACGGAAGAATTCAATTACGGATCATTCGAAAACGGCAACTTTGTGTCTTTGGGACATCTCAAGAAAAGCGAAATCCGATTTGACTTCATGGATATGCTCTATTTGACCAGACAAGAAACCGACGGCAATTTCTATCTAAAAAGAGGTTTGGGCGACAACAAACGCATCTTTCCTAAAACCGGAAACTTCGATGCTCCACTTTTGAAGACGCTAACTAAACATGCAGCCTGGTCATACGAAAAAGAAGTTCGCCTAGTTGCGTACATCAACAAAAGCCTTTTGGGCGATAACCCCGACAACATAACGGCAATCATGCTCCCGCTGCCACTGGACAACGCGCCCAACAACGGATTGGGATACAAAGTGTTCGATTCTCCTGTATCGGACGGCAAAGGCGGTCATCAGCGCAGCGCCCTGTACGATACAGTTAAATGGAAACTATGTTCGCCAGTCGAACATAAGGACTGCCCCCTCTATCGGGCACCAACCCAATAGCACCCCACATCGTTCCGAAGCGCGCCCAGCAATCATTACGAATCGCAGTCGCCGTTACTACAGGATGTAGTGCGGCGCCTACCCGCGCGCATCCATTTTGCGCAGGTAGGGTAGCTCCTTGCGCAAGTCGTGCCGCCTGCATGCCTGCCAGAAGAACTCGCCCACGAAAAGCAGGCGCTCGATGCCGCGCTTGTGCACTAACGCGCTCGCCAGGCGCGGAAGCGAATACACGCGTGCGCTCGCATGGATGATTTCCTCCTGCAGCTGCGCGGCCGACATCTGCGCGGGCCTATGCACCACCGAACCAACGCAGCGGTCCCAACGCGCCTTCTCCAGCAGCGAGCCCTTATGCTCGTCGTACGACACCGTGCCGGGAATGAAATACATCGACTGCACCAGAATGCCCTCGATATTGTGGCTCATCACGAAGTCGGCCAGCTTATCGCCCACGCCGGGAGCATGATTCTCGGTGCCCACGATAAACAAGCCGCGCACGCGCAGGCCATGCGCCTGGATGTTCGCAATCGAACGCTCGATTTCGCGGCGCGTGCTCTTCTTCCCGTACGCCTCGAACGACTCGTCGTCCAGAAACTCGATGCCCATGGCCAACTCGGAGAAGCCGGCTTCGCGCAGCAAGTCGAGCATTTCGTCGTCGAAGCCCACTTCATAGCGCGCCTGCACCGTGAAGTTGTAGTCGATGTCGCTTTCAATGATGGCCTTCAGCACCGAAATCGCCCAGGTGCGGTTAACGAAGAAGTTGTCGTCGGTGATCCAGAGCATCTTCGCGAGTCGATGGTGGTTCCCATCGAAGAACTCGATTGCGCGCCGGATTTCCGCAACCACCGACTCGGGCGGTCTCGTACGCACCGTGCGCCCAAACGCCGCCACCAAGCCGCAGTACGAGCAGTTATGCGGGCATCCGCGCGACGCATGCACCTGGGGCCATATCGTATTGTGACCGGCCATCTTCTGGTAGTTGTACAGCAGCTCGTAAGCGGGAGCGTTGTCGATGTCGTGCGGAATTTCGCTTGGCAGGCCCACGAGTTCGCCGTCGCGCAATGCGACGGCGCCAGGCACCTTCCCCACCGGGTCTTCCCCGCGCTCGATGCACGCCAACAGGGGCAACAGCGACTCGTCGCCCTCACCGCGCATGACGATGTCGCAGTGCGACGCGGCCTCCTCGGGCGCCAACGTGGCATGTAGCCCGCCAATAATCACCGTGGCGTTGCTTTCCCTTTGAAGGCGTTTGGTCATTTCGTACGCACGCGGTGCGGCAAACGAGAATGCGCTGATGCACACCACGTCGGCATCGAGCACGTCATCCCACATTACCTTCGAAATCGACTCGCTGTAGCAGAACACGTCATCATATTGCCGGTGCGCAATTCCCGCCAGAATGAGCATGCCGTTGGACGGAGCGCGGATGTAGCGCTCGTACACCAGAAGATTCAATGGATGCACTTTATAAGGCCTGTTCCCAGGCTCGAGAAAACGAATTTTCATCGGATACCCCTCTTGGTTCCTCGCACAAACAACTCGCTCGCAAACCAAGCGAAATCATCCGGTCCCTACTCCAGCTGAACAGGATAAACAACCAGCCCCGTTCGCACAAGCGAAACGCGCGAACGCGTTATTCCGCCACCCAGCCCAGCTAGGACGCGCTACCCTACCAGCGCGTACGCGACCACCAGGCACGCCAGAAACGCGGCGTTCGCCACCAGGAACGGAGCCATGAACTCGCGCGTTGTCGACCCGGGAACCATGCGAAACGCACGCAGGGCGATCAAGCTAGCAAGCGACGCAACAGGCGTGCCCAAGCCTCCCAAGTCGACGCCCAGAAGCAGCGCATGCCAGTCACTCGTAAAATGCGAAAGCAGCACCGCCGAGGGCACGTTGCTGATAACCTGGCTGGCAAGCAGCGACGTCACAAACGGCGCCTGCCCTGCCACCTGCGTAAGCGCATCATACACAGCGGGAATGCGCGCCATATTGCCCGAGAAAACGAAGAAGCACACGAACGTTGCCAGCAGCGACCAATCAACCCGTGCAAGCACCGCCCTATCGACTGCCAGCACCGCAAGCGCCACCGCAACCAGCACGACCTGCCAGGGAATGAGGCGCACCATCGACAGCACGCCAAGCGCAAACAGCGCCAGATAGAACGCGCACATCGCACGCTCGCGAGCGGGGGATTCGCCGCACGCACCCGCAAGTGATGCATCGGCGTGCGGCAGCGCCTCTTTCGGCCAGAACGCGCAGCGAACCGCAAGCAGCGCAAACGCAAGCGCGCAGTACGGCCCCACAATGCGTACGAATTCCCAAAACCCCACGTCGTACGTAAGATAGATGAACAGATTCTGCGGGTTGCCAAACGGCGTGAGCATACTGCCCAGGTTAGCCGACACGGCCTGGGCAACTGCCACGTAGACGATGTCACGTCGACGATTGGCCATAAGCAGCGCCGTTACCGTAAGAGGCACGAACGCGAGAAGCGCCACATCATTGGTAACGAGCATCGACGCGAAAAATGGCGCGAACACGAGCGCAGCGTATAGCCCGCGCACCGACGACGCGCGTTCGATCAGTCGCCGTGCCACGCGCGCGAGCACGCCATGCGCCACGAACCCGGCCACCGCCGTCATAAGGCAGAAAAGCAGCGCGATAACGCGCACATCGATGGAGCTCGCCATATCCGCCCACGTTGGGCGCGCAATAACGCTTGTCACGAGCGCAGCAAGCGCTGCAACGCATAGCATCGCATGGTTATGCATGAGTGTTCGAATACGGTTCATCATAGCCCGCTAGTATAGACGCAATGCCGCCCTCACCACTCGCACGCACGCAATCGCCGCACGCAAAAAAGGGCTCGCGCCGTAAGGCGCGAGCCCGCGTGCGATTTGCGGTCGCTTGCTGCTTGCTATACAGCCGTGTAGCCGCCGTCGACGGCGATCATCTGGCCGGTGACATAGCTGGCCTCCTCGGAGCCCAGGAAGATGGCCGCGGCGTTCAGTTCGCCCGACTGGCCATAGCGCTGCATGGGCACCGTGCTCTTCGCGAAATTCTGGAAGTACTCGGTGTCGAGCGTCTCGGTGGTAAGCTCGGTGTAGAAATAACCAGGGCAAATGGCGTTCACGGTAACGCCCTGCGGAGCAAGCTCGGCAGCAGCGCCGCGCGTGAAGTTCACAACGGCACCCTTGGAAGCATGGTATGCAATCGTGGGGATGGCGGTGTTGCCCACCAGGCCGTAGATCGATGCGATGTTGATGATGCGGCCGTACGTCTGCTTGCCAGCTTCGATGTTGTTAACCATGTAGCCGCCGACCTTCTTGCACATCGTGAAGATGGACGTGAGGTCGAGGTTCATCGTGAAGTCCCAGTCGCCGCGGTCGAAGTCGACGAGCTTCGTGCCCGTGCCCTTCTCGCCGCCAGCGGAATTCACCAGGACCTCGATGCGGCCGAACTTCTCATCGGCAGCCGCCAGGGCAGCATCGATGGAAGCCTCGTCGGTGACGTCGCAGGCAACGGGAAGCACCTCGATGCCATACTTTTCGGAGAACTCCTTCGCGCTCGCCTCAAGTCGCTCAACGCGACGAGCGAGGAGAACAAGATTGGCACCTTGCTGCGCATAACCTTCGGCCATTTGCTTGCCCAGCCCCGAGGACGCGCCGGTAACCGCTACTACTTTGCCGGAAAAATCGAACATGGATAACCTCTTCTCTTCTTATCCGAACAAAAGATAGGGTGACTCGATCTAACCCCAAATCGAGTCGATAAGCTTGAGTATAGGCACGGGGCGAACTAATTAAGTCGTCAGTTAACCCATTGTTAATAAAGCGACCCCATTCCAGGGGCGAGCGTTGTCGGTAAACGGGTGAAAGGCATATCGGGCCGTGCGCGACGCCCCGCTAACAGCCTCGCGAACCGCAAAACATTCACGCGAGCAGTCACGCGCAGGAGTGGGATAATCATCCGCAAAACACTTGGGGAGGAGCCTCCATGACTGGGAACACGAACCTTGCGATCCGAGAAGCGACGCCCGCCGACGCACCGGCGCTCGCGGCGATTTACGCACCCTACGTGCGTGAAACGGCAATCACCTTCGAAACGGAACCTCCCAGCGCGGAAGAATTCGCGCAGCGCATCGCGCACACGCTCGAACGCTACCCCTACCTGGTTGCCGAACGCAACGGCAAGCCCGTTGGCTACGCATACGCAGGCCCATTGGGCGAGCGCGCAGCATACGCGTGGTCGGTGGAGATGTCGATCTACATTGCGCCCGAAGGCCAGGGGCTGGGCGCGGGACGCGCGCTCTACGAGCGCTTGGAAGGCGAGCTGGCGCGCATGGGCATCACGAACCTCTACGCATGCATCGCCACCGCGCAAGACGGAAGCACCCTGGTGAACGAGGGAAGCGTGAAGTTCCACGGCCGCATGGGCTTCCGCCTGGCTGGCGAATTCAAGAATTGCGCGAGCAAGTTCGGCCGCTGGTTCGACGTCATGTGGATGGAAAAGGCCATCGCGCCCCACCCCGAGCACCCCAACCCGGTGAGCTTCTAGCGCCTCACCTCGCGCGGCGGCAGGAAGGCAAGCTGGAAAGGGAATACACATTGCCATACAGGCTAGCGCGATAGGTGCAGGCGAAGGCAATTACGGACGCGCCAATCACCCAGGGCGCCCCGGCAAGACCCAGCAGCTCGAAGCCCAGCAAGCATGCGGCAACGGGGCAATTCGCGGCAGCGGTTAGCCCCGCCACGATACCCACCACGGCTCCAAACGACGGGTCGACACCCAGCAGCATGGCCACCCAGCATCCGCATGTGGCGCCGATGCACATCGTGGGCATGATTTCCCCACCCTTGAACCCGTGAATGAGCAGGAACGCCGTAAAGACGAGCTTTCCCAGGAAATACGGCGTGGCCACCGTGCCCGCCAGCGCCGCCGAAACGTAATTCATACCCGTACCCGAAAGCGCCGAGGCATCGGACACCGCAAGCAGCAGCACGGCCGCCATCACGCCGCCCGCCACGGGCGCCAGCCACGGAGGCGACACGAGCGACGACACCACAGCCTTCCCGCGCGTGACCACAAGGCAGAACGCGGCACCCGCAGCAACGCACGCAAGCACCACCAGCAGGTACTGCGGCACCTGCGAAACGCTGGGCACAATGGCGCCCACCACGGGGTTCAGGCCATTCACGCCGAACGCACGCGTGCACAGCGAACCAAACACGGCCGCTGCCACGATGCCCACGTACTCGCGCACGCGGCAGTCGAACCCGCGCATGAGCTCGATGGCGAACGCGGCGGATGCAAGGGGCATCCCCAGCAGCACGGCCAAGGCGGACGACATCCCGCACGTGGCTATGAACGCGAGATGCCGGGTTTTCACGTGAAACAACCGGTGAATGAAGGTCGCCGCCGACATGCTCATCTGCAGCGCACCAGCCTCTTTCCCCACCGAGCCGCCGCACAGGATGGTGATGCACGTGCCCAGGAAGATCATGGGAACCAACGCGGGTGGCACCTCGTCGGCCGCGCAGGGCTCCTCGCCCGCAACGGCGCTGGCCGTAGCACGGCGCACCGACTCGATGGCCGAGCCCGTGGCCATGCCAAAGGGGATATTCAGAAGCAGGTAATACAAGTACGTGGCCAGACCCACCGCAGGCAGCAGGATGGCCACGTGGTCGACGTGCGTAAAGATCCAGAAAGCGCCATCGACGGCAAGCGAGAAAAGCAGGGCGAGCGCGACGCACGCGCAGACGGTTACCACCAGGGCAACCCCATACGCAACGCATTCCCTTATCGGGGCTTTCGCCATACACTCGCCTCTGATTCGTGCCAAAGCGCTTCATCGGCGTCGCGGCGCAGGGCCGCAGGCGCGGTTACAGGTTCTTCAAAATAGTGAGCGTGTTCTTGCCGTTCTCGTACGCATACGACACGTCGTCCATCATCTTCTTCACCAGAAGGATGCCCAGGCCGCCCTCGCGCTCCATCAGGGCTTCGGGAGACGTGTCGGCCTCTTCGGCCGCAAGCGGGTCGAAGGGCACGCCACCGTCGAGGAACTGCAGGATCACGCGCAGCGGATCCTCGCGAACTTCGCAGCGCACCTCGATGTCATCGTCATCGTTCAGCTCGGCATAGCTGACGATGTTGCAGAGGATTTCCTCTATCGCCACTTCGATCTGGTAGATAGCCTTCGGCGGGCAGTCGTGCTGCCCTAGCTGCTCCACCACGAATTCGGTGACGGGATTGGGGCTTTCATCGGTAGGGGGAACAGTGATGCTTTTCATATCAGACAGCCTTTCCCACTCGTTTGCCTATTCGAAATTAAGAATCGCGGCAAATCCCGTTAGTTCAAACACATCCATGACATCGGGCTGCGTGTTGCGCAGCGTAAGCGTGCCGCCATTGGCGCGCACGAGCGCATTCAGGCGCTTCAGCGCACGCAGGCCCGCGCTTGCCATATAATCCAGCTCGCTCATCTCGAGCACGATGTTGGGAGCCGAGGCAGCTGCCTCGGCGAACACCGCCTCCGCCTCCTTGGCGGCCTTCACATCCAGGCGCCCCACGAGCTTCAGCTCGTTGGTGTCGCCCGTAAGCGTATTAGTTATCTCTATCATTCAGCGAACTCCTTTCGGAACCTTCCTTACCAATGTAGCGCAGTCCGAGCATGGTTATATCGTCAAACTGCGGGGCATCCTTCACGAATTCGGCGACGCGCGCGCGAACTTGGGGCAACAGCGCCTCGGGACTAGCTTCCTGCGCGCCATTCAACGCGTCGAGCAGGCGGTCTTCGCCAAACAGCTCATCCTCCGCGTCGGTTGCCTCGGTCACGCCGTCGGTGTACTGCATAATCGCATCGCCCGGCTTCAGCGTGATGGTATGCGTGCGGAAGTGGTACTTTTCCGGCAGCGACTCGTACTCGTCGCGGTCGAATACGGCAAGAGCCACGGCGCGGTTCGGCTTGGGAGGCAGCTCCCATTTGCCATCGCGAAACACCGCGAGCTTCTCGTGGCCAGCGTCGGCGTACGTCAGCTTGCCGGTGGAAATCTCGAGCACGCCCACCCAGGCGGTGGTGAACATGTCGTCGTCATTCTTTTCCGAAAGGTCGGCGTTAGCGTAGCGCAGCACGCCCGCAGGCGAAAGGCCGGAAAGCGCTTCCATCTTCAGCACCGTCTTCGACTGCATCATGAACAGAGCGGCGGGCACGCCCTTGCCGCTCACGTCGGCCACCACCATGGCCAAGTGATCGTTGTCGATGAGGAAGAAGTCGTAGAAGTCGCC
>NZ_JAZZJS010000048.1:0-1991 GCF_056180635.1 Denitrobacterium sp.
TCGGGCGTGCCTGATGACCTCTCCTCGCAGGTGAACTACATTGTGAAGGTGGAACAGCCAAGCGAAGGCGGCACGTTGCGCGCCGTCGGGGCGGGCAAGGTAGCGCTCGCGAAAAGCCATGGGTTCGATGTAGCGCATGCCGGCGACAAGGTATACCTCGATGCTTCGCTCGATGCGGGCTATTACCTGAAGGGTGCCTACAACGGCAAAGACGAGCGCGTGCCCCTCGCCTGCGACAAGGACGGCTTCTACATCACCGTCCCCGAAGGCGGCGGCGTGTACCTGACCGCCGAACTCGGGCAGAACAAGGGAATGAGCATCGTAAACGGCATGGCTCAGCCGGTATACCAGTACTCTGACGTGAGCGCCAAGGATTATTCCAACAAGAACAGCGAGCTGTATCGCTTCGTCGTGTATGTGGAAACCGATTACGACACCGATCGGGACGGCAAGTGCGATCTCGTGAAAGCCTTCGTCCAGGTGCCCCGCGCCGCCGTGGAAGGCACCTATGAGGCACCGGTGCTCTTCCGGGCCGACCCCTACAGCGCGGGCATGCAGGCATCGGGAAGCCAATTCGGAGTTGTTCGGGACTCACCCGGCGATGCCGAAACGCGCGTGGACGACGCTTTGCTTTCAAAGAAACCGGAACAGGGGCATCGGCAGCCAACGGGCACCATCACCTCGCAGGACCTCGCTCTGAGCGATACGTTGACGAAGCGCTCTGACTGGCATTACGAGGTTGTCGAAGGCATGGAGGCGCCCGACAGTATAACTACGCTCGATTACTACCTCGTGCGCGGATTCGCCATAGTGCAGGCGGCGGGCCTTGGAACATACGGCTCGGAGGGCATCGAGTGCTGCGGCACAGTGATGGAGCGCGATGCGTTCGTGAACGTCGTGGAATGGCTGCACGGAAAAGAGGGGCGCAAAGCATTCGCGGATGCCGCCGGCACCATCGAGGTGCTCGACCCGAACAGCGCGAACAAACCTGGCTGGTCGAACGGGCATGTGGGCATGACGGGGCTTTCCTATCCAGGCGCCATGTGTTACGAGGTGGCAACCTCCGGCGTCGAGGGCCTCGACACGATCGTGCCTGTCGCCGGACCCTCGAGCTGGTACGATAACTCGAACAGCCAGGGCATCTCCACCTCGAGCAACACGAGCTACAACTACTCGACCGTCCTTTCAGACGCATGCGCGAGCCGCCTGTTCACGAATGAAGCGGCAGGGATCGCACCCGACCCGAATGTGCTCGAGTTCTACCAGCGCTACCGCGCCTTCATGAGCGACGCGCAAGGGCAGCTTCAGGGCGATTACGGCCCGTACTGGGCGAACAGAGATTGGTACACCGGTCAAACGGGCATACGCGCATCGGCGCTTATCGTTATGGGGATGAACGATGGCAATGTGAGCACCAAGCACTTCGACCTCATGCGGACCGCATTCCTGAAATCGGGGTGCGAGGTGAAATCCCTGCTCCACCAGAACGCCCATATAACACCGGCGAACGAGCAGGACAATTCGGACATCATGATCGGCGACCACACCTACTTCGAGTGGCTTAACCTGTGGTTCACGCGCGCGCTCGTAGGCGTGAACAATCAAGCGTCGACGCTACCCGACTTCACGGTGCAGAGCAACGTAGACGGTACGTTCTATGCGAGCAGCTCCTGGGATTCCGACAACGTCGCCACCGTGCGCCCCTCCGAGAGCGGGCAGACCATCGTGAGCGCCAAGGGCACCCCCTTCTCGTCTGAAGACGTAAACACGCAGCCCTTCACCGGCAAGACGAACGAAAACGCCGCAGTTTGGACGCTTCCCGTGAATGGGCAGATGACCATAGCGGGCAAGATGCCCGTACACGTGCGCGCTAAGGTCGATAACGTGAGCGAAGGCGACATCATGATGTCTGCCGTGCTGCTCGACGTTGCCGACGAGCCGTTCCGCGCCTTCGCGGTTAATGGCTCCATTGGAACCGAGGTCATACGCAA